>CAZWJO010000209.1:0-1699 GCA_964634905.1 uncultured Sangeribacter sp. | reverse complement strand
TTAGCCATCTTTTTTATAAAGATATGCCATTTTTCTAAAATTTTTCACTATCTTTGCCTCATTAAACAATAATTTCTGATTCACATGAAAAAATTTCTGCTCCTGTGTCCTCTCTTATCCGCTTCATTACTTTCGATGGATGCGAAAGTTACTCCAGGCTCGATGATCTCCGACAATATGGTCCTTCAGCAAAACGGTAAAGCCAGCATCTATGGTAAAGCCGACCCCAACAAGACCGTGACCGTTACCCCTTCCTGGAACAATATCCCGTATCAGACAAAATCTGACTCCAACGGTAAGTGGCAAGTCGCAATCGATACTCCAGCCGGTGGCTATACTCCTTATTCTATCACTATCTCTGATGGAACTCCTATAACTCTTAATAATGTGCTTATAGGGGAGGTGTGGCTCGCTTCAGGTCAGTCTAACATGGAAATGCCCCTGAAAGGCTTTTCCGGTTGTTGCGTAGAAGGTGGATACGACGAAGTGGCCTCAGCCCGCGAACGTGCCAATAAAATCCGTTTCTACACCGTGCCTTTAAAGCAAAGCTACGAGCCTCTTGAAACCATCGATGCAACTTGGACTGTCCCCGGCCCCGACACAGCAGCCGAATACAGTGCTGTTGGTTGGAACTTCGCTAAACGTCTTAATGACGTTCTTGATGTTCCAGTCGGAATCGTTAGATGTGCATACGGTGGAGCAAGGGTGGAGAGTTGGACTCCTCGTGAGATTTTGGAAACTTATTCTGATGTTTCGCTCGATCCTAAGGATATTGAGAAGATGACTCATTATGTCCGTCCTCTTTTGATGTATAATGCGATGTTCAATCCAGTCAAAGACTACTCATATAAAGGTATTATTTGGTATCAAGGCTGTTCGAATGTCGGTGAACATGAAAATTATGCCCCACGACTTGCCAACATGGTTGAGCATTGGCGCAAAGAGTTAGGAGCAGGTGACATTCCTTTCTATACTGTAGAGATAGCTCCCTACGAATATGATTCCCCGGAGCAAGACAATATGGCTCCTCTTTTGCGCGAAGCTCAATGGAAGGCCGTTGAGATTATTCCCAATTCCGGAATTATCTGCACCAACGACCTCGTAAAACCATACGAACGACACAACATCCATCCTGCGGACAAGGCTACCCCCGGTAAACGTCTTGCGGAACTTGCGCTCAACAAGACTTACGGAAACAATGTCTTCCCGATTGAGTGCCCTCGCTATAAGAGTCATCGTATTGACGACGGTGCAGTATATATTGCTATTGATTCTCCAAGCTATGGTATTTGCCGTAATTATATGATTGAAGGTTTTGAAGTTGCTGGTCCAGACAAGGTGTTCTATCCTGCCGATTCCGTAAGCCTCGATTGGCGCACAAATGAATTCGTTGTCTCAAGCAAGGAAGTGCCTAATCCCGTAGCTGCCCGCTATGGCTGGCAAGACTTCCTCCCCGGAAACGTCCACGCCGGCAACTACCTCCCCCTAATCCCCTTCCGCACCGACAATTGGTAATCAATGCAAGCAAACATGCTCCGCATGCGCCCCACGCCGTCAAAAGCAAACCACCTCCGAAGCTATCTTTATTACAGACTGCCGGCCTCAGCCGGCAATGAGGACGGAGACCTCCAATGATGCAAACCCCCAATCTCCGTCTGCGCACTTTTTTTATAACCCTTCGTCATCACTGTGTTGAGGA
>CAZWJO010000208.1:0-1837 GCA_964634905.1 uncultured Sangeribacter sp. | reverse complement strand
ATAAAAAAGAGCGTGAGAGTCTGTATCTGTTACTCGTCCCACGAATCGAGGCTGTGGCATGTGCCCTTCACAGTAGAACGAGCAACGCGGAGCCTCACGCCGTATGATACGACGCACAAAGCATATAATCCCTATATACTTCATGTGCGGAATTAATTCGCCCCAAAATATATGAAATACGAGGGCAGAATGTTATGCTCTACTATGACCTTGCTTAAATGTATGGGGTTAAGAATAAAGCTTTGAAACAAGCTGTTCGACGTAACATAAGTCGTTTCCCTGAAGATTTTATGTTCGAATTATCAAAAGCAGAATTTGATCTTTTGAGGTCACAAATTGTGACCTCAAAAGGACGTGGAGCTACCTTCAAGCAATCCACTTCCTACTAAGCCGCTGACATATTTCCAATCCCCTTCCATTCCCTATCCCCCAAAGTTACAATTGACTATGATTAAGAACGATGGAAGTACTAAAAGGGAAAAAGAGGCACCGAGTATCACTACTCAGAGTCTCTTTTCATTTATATACTCTTATGAAGTGTAAGCAGCTTAGAAAGTGTCGAAGCGGTAGACGATGGTGCGATGATAAGGGGCATCCGGAGAAATGATTTGAGAAGGGAATGCTGCGCGGCTGGGAGCATCGGGGAATCCTTGGGCTTCCATTGCAACGCCTTCATAATCCTCATAGCTTCTGCCGGCTACATTTGCCGGAGAACCTGCAAGATAATTGCCTGTGTATATCTGTACGCCTGGCTGGTCGGTTAGCACTGTCATGCGGCGACGTGACTTCGGCGAGCGGAGGATGCAAGCCTCACGAAGTTCTCCGTTAGGGCCGTCTATGCAGAAGCAATGATCGTATCCCTTAGCATACTTAAGCGGCGTGAAGTCTTTATTGATGTCCTGCCCAATAGTCTTAAACTCTGTGAAATCCATTGGAGTCGCTGCCACGGGAGCCATCTCTCCGCTTGGAATTAGAGTCTCATCGCCCGGGAGGAAATAAGCGGCATTCAGCTTTAGCTCATGTCCAAGCACTGAATTAGGCTCTGCGCCATCAGCGCCTTCAAGATTGAAATAAGCATGGTTGGTGAGATTGACCACTGTCTTGGCATCAGACTTAGCTGAGAGGTCGATGGTCAGTTCATTGTCATCATTCCAGGTATACTTAACTTCTGCAGTCAGATTGCCTGGATAGCCCATCTCTCCATCTTTGGAGTGATAACGGAAGAGAACGCCATTAGGCACTTCTTCTGACTCCCAAATCTGATTTTGGAAGCCCTTAGGACCACCATGCAGATGGTTAGGACCATTGTTGATAGGGAGATCGTAGGTGATCCCGTCGATCTGAAGCTTACCTTTGCAGATTCGGTTGGCATACCGACCCGGAGTCTTACCAGCGCATGGCCCGTCAGCGAGATAGTCAGCCGGATTAGCGTAACGGATTGTCACATTTTCTACCTTGCCATTTGCATCCGGCACCGACACTTCTGTGATACCTGCACCAAGTGAAGACAGCTCTACTGAAGCCCCTTTGTCATTAGTCAGGCGATATAGAGTCACCTCCCCTATCGGAGAGGCGACTTTGCGGATTGTAGTTTCCATATTGGATCAGTCGAGTTTGCGAGCACCGTCAGAGATAACCACGTCGTAGATCATCGGAGCATGACCATATTTATCCTCGAAACGCTCTGTGATTTCCTCAACAAACTTGTCGTGGAGGTCATTCTTAACGAGGTTGATAGTGCAGCCACCGAAACCGCCACCCATTATACGGCTGCCGGTTACGCCAAGTTTCTTAGCCTCATCATTAAGGAAGTCGAGCTCGACGCAGCTTACCTCAT
>CAZWJO010000207.1:0-2204 GCA_964634905.1 uncultured Sangeribacter sp. | reverse complement strand
ATTGGTCAAACTATTTGCCCTCGGAACTGGGAGGGAGACATTCCTGTCATACGCCTGAACATACGAGAAAAATGCTGAGGATGTTGGAAGCCTAGATCATAGGCAATTATACTGATATCATCAGAGGTTGTGGAAAGACGCTGCTTTGCATACAGGACGATACGTTGGGAGATTATATCCTGAGGAGTTAACCCTGTCTCTCTCTTGACCAAATCTCCGAAATATCCCGGAGTAAGATTTACAGTTTCTGCAAAATAATTGACCGAAGGTATCCCTTGTTTAGCTTTTCCTGATCTATAATAATCATTAAGAACCGATTCAAATTTCTCAATAATTTCTGAATTCACCTTCTTGCGGGTGATGAACTGCCTTTCGTAAAATCTGGTAAGGTAATCAAGCAACACCTGTATATGACTGGTTACTATTTCAGCGGTATGTTGGTCTACCGGATGCTCAATCTCTTTTTTTATCCGTTCAAGACTTTCTAAGAAAATGTCTCTTTCTTCCGCAGAAAGATGAAGAGCCTCCCTTTGCGAATAATCAAAGAATGAGTAGTCCTTTATTTTCAGGGCAAGAGTTGTCTTATAAAATAGATCCGGATGAAACATGAGTCCGATAACATCAGGAGCGACTTCATCTGTTTCCGTATCCAGACCGATCAATTGCCCCGGAGAAAAACTTACTATAGTCCCTTCTTGATAATCGTATGGCTTACGCCCATATTTTATAGTGCAGTTTGACCCGTTTTTCAGGAATAATGCGTACACTCCATATTCCATCAGGATATGGTTGACTACATTGGTTGCCTGTGTTAGATTCAGCACAGTCACTAATGGATGACAGGTTTCAAGACCATACAGCTTGTTATAAGCATCGATGGAATCAAGCTTTACTATTTTCAGACTTTCTTTCATGTGGACTTTATTTTTCTATTGCAAAAATACTACTTTTTTAGCACGAAAACAACTTATCAGCATTTGAGGTCTGCATTGCCATAATTGGGGTCTGTATTTGACCATAATCCTTGCTAACTTTGCAGTGGAATATTTGGTTTTAATAATAAAAACAATAAATATGAAAAAATTACTATTGATTATGATGGCAGCAGGTGCATTTGTAATGACAGCTTGCGCCGCAAAAAAACGTAATAATCCTCTTTGCCACTTCAGGAGGAAGTCCGATTGGTGAAACAGAAAAAGACCTTCGCGGGTCGGCTCCGAAAGCAATCTTCAAACCGGGGTTGGTCATGAACAACTATTCGGAAAAACAAGTGGCCGATTGGGTCAAATCCATTAAATAAAAGAAACTATGAAATTAATAAAGACACTGATTGCAGTGGCAGTCACATCAATATCAGTTATGGCAAACGCACAAGACACATATAACTATGTAATTCCGGAAGGGGCTAACAATTTTTATCATAGCTACAAGGCCAAAGAGCAGCAGGTGTCCTTCCTTGACCAGTATAAAATGAAAGTAGCCGGAACTCTTTTCATTCCCAATTCTCTGAAACCCGGAGACAAATATCCTGCCATCATAGTGGGGCACCCGATGGGAGCCGTAAAAGAACAAAGCGCAATGCTTTATGCACAGAAAATGGCTGAAGCCGGATTTGTCACATTAGCCATAGACCTTCCTTTCTGGGGAGAAAGTGAGGGAGAGCCCCGTAATGCAGTAAGTCCGGATATGTATGCCGAGGCTTTTAGTGCAGCGGTTGACTATCTTGGCACGAGGCCATTTGTAAACCGCAATGAGATAGGTGTAATCGGTGTATGCGGCAGCGGCAGTTTTGCTATAAGTGCCGCCAAGATAGATCCCCGTCTCAAGGCTATCGCCACAGTAAGCATGTATAACATGGGGAATGCAAACCGCCACGGTTTGCACAAATCCCTCTCGTTGGAACAGCGGAAAGCCATAATTGCAGAGGCTGCCGAAAGACGTTATGCAGAATTCGAAGGAGCAGAGCCTGAACTGACGGGAGGAACGGCAAATGAGTGGAGTGACAGCATGAATGATATCCAGAAAGAGTTTTACGAATTCTACCGAACTCCGAGAGGACAGTTTACACCTGACGGAGCAACCCCTCTTACCACCACCCATCCCACTTTGACTTCCAATGTAAAGTTCATGAATTTCTATCCCTTCGAGGACATCGAGACAATCTCTCCGCGTCCGATGTTGTTCATCACCGGATCAGAAGCTCA
>CAZWJO010000206.1:0-2217 GCA_964634905.1 uncultured Sangeribacter sp. | reverse complement strand
ACCATTGGAGTGACTGGGGTTAGGGCTTGGTCTACCAACATGAGGACATCCCCGGCATGTGTTGAACCTGCCTTTTGTGCCTTTTCGAGATATTCCTTAGCCTTAGTGTAGTCTTTTTCCATTGCATAAAGTATTCCCCATGCACAGTCGGTGTCTGCACCGGCAGGCAGTTTCTCGAGATATCTTCTGGCTGCCTGCATGTTGCCGTTGCTCATCGCGCACCCTGCTGCATTGAGGTTGGCTACTTCACTATCCGGATACATGGCAGCGGCAGTAATGAACACATCATTGTATTCAGGCGACCCATCTTCATATTTGTGAGAAAGAAGATATAACTCGTTGAGAGATAGAAGACTCGGATTTGTCTTGAAAACCTTTTCAATCTCATTTACGTCGTAGAACTTCTTAATCCTATAGCGTATCTTATAGTCGGTGTGACGGAGAAGGGGGTAGACATTTTTGAGCAAGAAAGGATAATCATTGGGGAACTTAGCCCGGAACAGGTCGTTTTTCTTCTCAATAGGGATAGACTTGTCATCAATGAAAGCTATCATATCATATTTGTTTGGAATATCAGATGCCTCAATCCATTCCCTCAGACCAATCCAATCTTCAGCCACCGAATTATTGTCATACACCGAATGGGGGAAGTCAGAATGCCGCTCCACATATTTCAGGACCTCTGCTGTACGCCCATCTGCAAGACGGACATTATTTTTGTACGGACCTTCCGGGGAAGCATAACCTGTAAGGAAGATTTTTTCAACTGTCGCATACTCATTATCCCGAACAGCCTTGATAGTTTTGACGATGGTATCGAGTTCTGCCTTGTTAGAGAAGTAAGACCAGTCGATATCGGTTTTGTTAACCTTGAAGATTATGTTTGCACGACCGGAGAGATTGAAAATCTTGTCGGCGGAATCGTTCGGGGCCACGTAAGGGAAGTTGATGAGGAAGTCAAGGTCGTTTATGATCGGAGGATCAGTGAAATCGATATAAGTGTATTCTCCAGACCTTGCCGGGTCGCAGTTGCAGATATTGGTGGTATCAGCCTGTATGATTATAGAGGAGGTTGGAGAATATTGGGGTGTTCCAAAAGTATTGGAATACTCAACCGGCAAGTCTTTTCCTGCACGGTAGAGAGTGATAGGAGTTGCCACCCCCTCACGAATCTCAGTATACCATGCTTTTCTGCCTGCAATGCGGATTGGAGGCATATAGATAGTGTCATATTCAGTGACGAAGCGGGGAGTTAGAGTGACAATGTCGTTGCTCTTCACCTTGAAGTCTTTAGGATTGACATTCATATTTATGGTAAAGAGAGAGTCTCCTTTGTTGACCGCCAGGTCGGAAATATGTAGGGTGCCGGATACAGACTGCGCGAAGGCCATCAGAGGCAGCATGAATGCCGCGATGGCGAAGAATATTTTCTTATTCATGTGCTTTTGATGTTTTAGAATACGTATTCGAGGTTAAGCGCCACTTTTGTGGGACCGAAATAGTTATGGTGTCCGGAGCCGAGCTTGCGTCCGCACTCGGCGCAAGGATATTCGTCATAGCGGGCATGGATCCAGCCTATGCCGATCTCCGCCTCGAGGTTCCAGTGGCGGTTGAGAATCCAGTCGTAGCCATACGCAACGCCGGCTCCCGCACCCCAGCCTTCGTAGCGGCGGTCTTTGAGCTTGCTCAGGTCGGTGCCAAGAAAGTGGATGTTGTTGTCGATGTTGCCGAAGTTGAATTCCCCGCCGATGGCGTGCAGCCCGACGAAGTGACCTTGGAAACGGTGGCAGAACCAATAGCGGGCTTCCGGCTGCACGAGCCAGTGACGCCATTTGTGGTCGTTGACGGTCCAGAGATTGAGCTGCCCGGATGCATTGAGGGTCCATTTGGGAGCGAGCCCTACTTCAATTCCGATATTTGGACTCAGCAGGGCATCACTAATAATATTGGTTTTTAACGCAGCGCGTTGCGCCTTAGCGCAAAAACCAAATGTCGCGACTAAAAACGCGACCAAAAGCAGCTTCGTCCTAATCCTTAAATAGTGTCTTTCCATATTTATATGGTTGTTGTTGCTGATGTCTTGTGCAGATTCATATTTTGTAAGAGTCTGGCTCAATATATTATGAAATTTCTCCTAAGATTCTCTTCCTCAAAACTGAATATTGAGTATAGAATGTGACTCGTGAGAATAATTATCTCTTCTTAAGAGATAATTAA
>CAZWJO010000205.1:0-2220 GCA_964634905.1 uncultured Sangeribacter sp. | reverse complement strand
ATTCACCATAAATATAGCCGACGAAGTTTCTAATATATGGGAAGAATGTAGAAAGGACCCAGATAATAAGAAAAAAATCATCACCTCTTTTTCCTACCTTTTCAAGGCATGGAAAAATAATACTGAAATATAACCAAAGACATTATTTTAGTCTGTCGAACCAGTTTTATTACAAAATATTATTATTAACTTTGCATGTCTAAAGTTTGAAAATTTGGTATGGATATCTTAAGGAAGGAATTGAATAGTATTTATGAGTCGCAAGATCTCAGGCATGAGACATTGGACCCAGAAGTAGTAGAGACAAGTAAGCAACAGATTGCCATGTGCGCAGATATTGATGGTAACTGCCGCATTATTACTGATGCATCAAATGATACTTGCTTAGTATTTGGTTCTCGATTTGGAAACCTTCTCGGAATATCTCCAAATATGACAAAGGTTGATTCAAGCGATGAGGATGAAATCTACAACAATATGCATCCCGAAGACTTGGCAGATAAGCGCATGCTGGAATATGAATTTTTCAAATTTGTAGATGGTTTGCCCATAGATAGCAAGTTATCATATAAAGCAACCTGCAAGATTAGAATTAAAAATAACCTTGGAGATTATATATCAGTCACAAATAGTACACAGGTTCTAAAACTATCACCGGCTGGCAAAATATGGCTTATCCTTTGTTGTTATGACTTTGCAGATAGCAAGATTGATAATCCTGGGATATCACCTCGTATTGTAAATAGTGCTACCGGAGAATGCATTAAACCTGATTTTTCAGAAAAACGCTCGCATATCCTTACCGAAAGGGAAAAGGAGATACTCAGCCTTATCAAATCTGGCAAACTAAGTAAACAGATAGCCGACATATTAGGAATAAGCATCCATACTGTAAATCGCCATCGCCAAAACATACTCGAGAAACTTAGTGTCGGCAACTCTGTAGAAGCCGTCACGGCAGCCACCGCCATGAACCTTATGTAATATGTAATAGCATTATAAACATTACCACTTTGTCGTATAGCTTTCCTTTACTTGAGAAAAGCTAATTATGAATTATGCATTGATTACAAATGGCTATTTTTCAGTATTTCAAGCTAAGAATCTTTGATGTAATTTTGCATCAAAAATTCTTACAATGAAAAATAATTTATTAGTCATTTTATTAATTCTGTTTATATCGCTGTGTGCGACAGCTAAATCTGACAACTTTAATTGGCGTAATGCCACTGTTTACTTTGTCATCACCGATAGGTTTTGCAATGGAGATTCCCTCAATGATGTCAACTATGGGCGTATTGTAGATTACGGATCTGAGCGCCTTAACGCTGCAACTTTCCACGGCGGAGATTTTAAGGGAATACTTCAGAAAGCAAAGGAAGGATATTTCAAGAATTTAGGTGTCGACGTAGTGTGGATGACTGATGTCTATGAACAGATACACGGTTGGATGTCAGGGAGTGGAGCAATAAATGATTTCCCTCATTATGGTTATCACGGATATTATCCCCTAGACTACACCCAGATTGATAAGAATTATGGCACAGTTGCAGAATTGCGAGAATTAGTTGATACTCTCCACCACCAAGGTATAAGAGTAATGCTTGGAGCGAATCTTAATGATCCGGGATATCCTACACTTTTAGATGCAGTGCAATACGGTTTTACCAATACCGGACTTACAGAAACTGAGGCTGCCAGCCATATTTGCGATTGGAATTACGATAGTTTTTTTGAGGATTGTAAGAACTGGGATGGTTGGTACGATCGGAATTGGATTCGTATGCCCGATGAAGAATGGGATCAAGACAACCCGTTGGAAGCAACCCTTTATGGGATGCCTGATTTTAAGGATGAAAGCAACGAAACAGTGACAATCCCCAATTTCTTAAAAAAGAAGTGGGCAAAAGAGGGTAATGACAATGATGCCTGGGTTAATCCATCATCCAAAAGTCTAAGGGCTGATAGGAATTGGAGCCCTTCACAATATTTGATTGCCTGGATTGCAGCTTGGGTAGAAGAATTTGGCATTGACGGCTTTAGATGTGATATAGTTGAGAATGTCCATACCTTCAGATGGGAGGAACTCTATAAGGCATGTAATGAAGCTCTTGCACACTGGCGTAAGAATCATCCCTCAGAAATAGCATCAAAATGGAATGATGACTTTTTCATGACAGGCGATTTTGAACCATCAGGAATAGAATACAAAAAGAAATA
>CAZWJO010000204.1:0-2426 GCA_964634905.1 uncultured Sangeribacter sp. | reverse complement strand
GATAAGCTTTGGTATTGCTGTCATGATTATTGTTTTTATGGGATTACTCGAAATGAGTCTTAATATTGATAGCATTTGCCACGCCACCCCGATGCTTGAAAAGCGAGATGGGCAGGTCGATATACGGGACGCATAGTCCGGCAGTCAGTATCCTCGTGAGGCACGAGATCAAGACTGTCACGCCATTCCTTTCCATGTTACTCATGTGTGTTTATTCTGAGGCTCCATCTCATAATAATTGGGGGTCGTTAGGGTCCCATTTTTTATGAGACGGGGTCTTAATGTGATTTTTATAGAGGTTTTATGGAAATGGCATAGCCACCTCCGGCCAAAGCATTGAGAGCGAGCTTTGTCTTAGACGTGACGGTCTTCTTCGTGATGGTATAGCGATTCTGACCATCTACAGTGTTGGCATCCGGTGCCTCAGCATAGATTGTTGCTTCATATTTTCGTCCCGGATCCAGGAAAGAAAGTGATATTTCGCTTTTCCTGTCATTCATACCCGAAGTGCTACCTACATACCATTCATCTGAATTTTTATCCTTACGAGCTATGGTGACATACTCCATCGGTTCTGCCTCAAGATAGACACTTCGCTCCCATTCTACAGGCACATCCTTGATAAACTGGAACGCATCCATGTGTCTCTCATAATGCTCAGGAAGGTCAGCTGCCATCATAAGCGGACTATACATTGTCACGTAGAGCGCAAGCTGCCCGGGTATAGTTGATGCCACAATACTCTTATTCCAAGGGGTAAAAGTGCTGAGATCAAACTCAAAAATGCCGGGAGTGTAATCCATCGGGCCTCCTTGCAGGCGAGTGAAAGGAAGAATTGAAGTATGCCATTTGTCGTTGCCACCCATCGCTTGATATTCCGTACCTCTCGCACTCTCATTGCCAATTAAATTAGGATATGTGCGCGCAAGCCCTGTAGGACGTGAAGCTTCGTGGGCATTCACCATGATTTTGTGTTTGGCTGCTTCTTTGACAGCATGCAGGTAGTGATTGTTCATCCATTGAGAATAATGATATTCTCCTCTGGGGATAATATTTCCTACATATCCGCTCTTTACAGCATTATACCCGTTATCATTCATAAACTGATAAGCTTTTTCCATGTGTCTTTCATAGTTACGCACTGAAGAGGATGTCTCATGATGCATCATGAGTTTAACTCCTTTGCTATGTGCATACTCATTGAGGCCTTTAAGGTCAAAATCTGGATATGGAGTCAGGAAATCGAAGACAAAGTCTTTCGACTGGCCGAACCAATCTTCCCAACCTTCGTTCCAACCCTCTACGAGGACCTGGTCAAAACCATGCTCGGCGGCAAAATCGATGTAGCGCTTCACGTTTTCTGTGTTTGCACTGTGCCTCCCATTAGGTTTTGTCTTAGTATAGTCAGTTTCTCCAAGCTTAACTGAATAGACATCGTCAGTATAGTTCCATGTTCCGGCTCCTGAAATCATTTCCCACCATACTCCAATATACTTGACCGGTTTGATCCAGGATGTATCTTCGTATGCCGTAGGATCATTGAGATTATAGATCAGCCTTGAAGCGAGGATATCCCTTGCATCGTCGGTGATGATCGCAGTGCGCCATGGAGACTTTGTCGGGGTCTGCATATATCCTTTCTTTCCTTGATTGTCAGGCGTAAGCCATGATTTGAAAGTCATGGTGGTGTCGTTCAGATTAAGGTGCATTGTAGGATAATCGATTGTCCCCGCCTCATGAAGATTGATGTAAATGCCGTCATCAGTCTTAAGTTGAAGAGAAGTTTGCACGCCTGTTGGAGAAAATGTTGATGTAGAGGCATTATCCGGATTCACCTTGCTCGGAAAGAGATCTCTTATCTCGCTTAGACGAGACTTAGTATAGTTATATTCCTGAGTGTCATAGTCTCCTGGAATCCAATATGCCACATGGTCTCCTGTCATAGCAAACTCGGTGTCTTCTTCTGCGATGACAAAATAATTGAGGTTTGGCTGTTCCGGAAATTCATACCTTAGTCCGAATCCTTCATCATATACTCGGAAGCGGACATCCATCTTACGGTCAAATTGAGGTTGGACAAGATTTACCAACATCTCATTATAGTTGTTGCGTATCTCAGTTTCCTCACCCCAGACAGGGTTCCACGTCTCATCTACAGTGTCAAATATCTCCACATTTGAAATTTCAAATCCATCTTTAAGCGACAGAGCGTCAGCCCCGGCTTTTTTCCCTTGTTGTTCAAAACTGTTTCTTCCTGTTTCACTGAAGAGACGGAATCCAAGATGGGATGGAACAATCACTTCCTTTCCCTTGAAATCAACCCAATAAGTCGGTTGACCATCTTGTATTTCAAAGAAAAGTTTAATCTCACCGTCAGGAGAACTCACTGTCTCCGGAGCGGCAAAGATTGCCAATGGCAACGAAAG
>CAZWJO010000203.1:0-2759 GCA_964634905.1 uncultured Sangeribacter sp. | reverse complement strand
GGCATTGCCGGTGCATACAAACAATATCTTCATATTATAGATTTTTTATCCCGTACTCCATTAAAGAAAGAGTCGAGAACATCAGAAAATATATCATTTTTGGCATGCTAACCATATAATGATAAGATATTAATTTTAGTAGTCTTTTACTTTTATTTTAAAGGAATAGGGGGAGGAGATAGAAGGGGATCATGAGGAGATTGCCATCCTTGTGGGGTGGCTTGGTGTATACCAGCATAGGGAAATCTACACGATCGGAATATTTTAAGCAGAACTCATCTAATGATTTATGTGTCTTGTAGCCTGAGGACTTTACCTCAATGGGAATCAACTTGTTTCTTTTTGTAAGAAGAAAATCCACTTCATAATACTTTTTTTTGTCTTCTCGATAGTAGAACGTATTATAATAGAGTGAATGTCCTGAACTTCTGATCATCTGCGCAGCTACATTTTCAAACACATATCCTAAGTCTACACTCAATTTATCAGATAAAAGTCGATTGTAGATCTCGTTTTCAGAGGCATCTTTGTCCCAGAATGCCATTGTGACAAAGAGTCCGGTATCTCCCATATATATCTTGAAGTCATCCGTATCTCTGTGCAATCCTAATCCTATGTTAGGATCGGAACATCTATAGCAAAAATTGACTGTCATGGACTCTTGCATTTCATTTAGCAGTGGCAGCAAATCATCGCGCCGTTTGCCTGAGACACTATTACTTTCAAACTTAAGTTTGTTTTTTGACAGTTCACCAGGAAGCGACTTGAATAGCATTGAAAGAGTGCCAGATGAATCAATTTTTTCAAAATCATCAATATAAAGGTTAAGTATATCGCGTTTTACAGCATCAACTTCAGCAAGATTATTGGTATTCAGGTACGTGTCTATGGCCTGCGGCATTCCCCCTATGATAACATAGAGACGAAAGTCTCTCATTAACTTACGATTAGTGCCCTCATCAAGATATTTGAAATAATTGTCATTGCTTCTAAGAAGGTCGAATGTTACATTATTTCCAATAGCCCAAAGGAACTCTTCATAGTCAAGTGGGTACATATTGATACGCCGCTCCTCGCTTGGAATAAGTATATCTTTTGTATGCTTACGAATGGAAATTAAAGACCCAGTTTCTATATAGTCATATTTCCCGTCTTCTACAAGATACTTGATAGACTGCCTGGCTTTCAGACATAGTTGCACCTCATCAAAAACAACCAACGACTCTCGCTGGTATAATGTCACACCGAATAGCTGCTGAAGTCTGAAAAAGAAAAAATTGAGATCATTCATATCATTGAATAAATCCATTATTTCAGCAGAAGCTCTGGAAAAATCAATAAATATATAAGATTTGTATTCTTTTTTAGCAAACTCTTTTACAATTGTAGATTTGCCAACCCGTCGAGCCCCTTTTATCAGTAATGCGGTTTTCCCATTCGAAGAATGTTTCCAGTCTACAATTCTATCATATATTTTACGCTTAAAAATACGAAATTCCATACTCATTTAATTTTTAGGGCAAAAATATGAATAAAAAATTGTACCACCAAATTTTAAAGTATAAAAATAACAATTTCCACCAAATTTCAGATGCATTATATCGCAATTTCCACCAAATTCAAAAACACATATATCTCAATTTCCACCAAATTTCAGTTATATTTTCACCAGCATTGGATGAGGATTTTGAGATAGCTTGGTACGTATAGAGAGGGTTTATGCGCGGTTTGCTTGATGAACTTGACCGAAAACACTGAGGTGAAAGAGGGTGGTTCCATATTTCCTCAATTCACGGGATCAAAATTACCTTCCATATAATCCTCTGCGGTTCTCATTAGGTCGTAGAACATCAAGCGGGTGCTTAGATTCGTTTCTGGGGACAAATGGCGGTAATCTTTCTCTTGTTGTTCGGAACTGAAAACCAACTTTAAATCATTTTTTTCATAAAATGCTATAGTGGTTGGAGTATTATAAGCATCAACGATCAAAAATCTACATCCTGTCTTATTATACGGATCCAGAAACCATAGCTTAACGAATTCTATGACATCACTGCCTATTCCAAGAGATCGGAAATCTTCAGAGACCCCTAATCGAGCCAACAAAACTGCTGGATAGTCCTTCAGGGCCTTGATATGGGGAATCATAGATTCTACTTTTTTCTTCCTTGCATTGGGCAGGTCGCTTACGCGCACACCTGCATTCGCCAGAGTAAACGCGCAAACTACCTTACGTGCATCTTCGTCAAGTTTATAGCAGTAGGTCTTCCCCAACAGTTCTTTGGCATAAGCAAAGCAATCTCGAGTGAAGAATTCATCTAAATCGGAATCTCCACACGAAAAGCCATCTATCTCCTCAGGTGTGGAAAGTGGAAACAGACTACATTTATCTTCTAAAAAACTCATTTGTCGCCGAGATGTGCCTTATTCAACATTCGACGCAACTTGGCGAATCCTCTTTCGAGAGCTTCCGCCTCCGCCCTTTTCTCTTGCTCCGTACGATTGAGACTTCTCTGATAATTGGCTTGAGCCTCTGTCTCGAATCGCTGTGCTACTTCTCCGGTAAGAACCGGCATAGATGCTATCGGTAATGCCATAGTTATATTGTTTTAGATTGCAAAGATAACACAAAAACATCATAATGTCAAGAATGTTCGCGATTTTCTCCTTAACCAATTTTGATTTTTAGCGAGGCTTGCTCGTTACACTCAACCGAAAACACCGACATTGAGATGGAAATTACAGCTTATGCCCTCAGC
>CAZWJO010000202.1:0-2864 GCA_964634905.1 uncultured Sangeribacter sp. | reverse complement strand
CTTGAATCCGTTGAAGCGCCATACAAATGATAGCGAAAGATTTCGTGCCATGTCGTATGCTTTCAATTGATAGTCTTGTCCGGAGGTATTGATTGTCAAGTTTGGATTCCATGTATTGAATATGTCATTGCACTTTAAGTTCAATTCACAACATTTCTTTTTCCCAAATTTCCATTTAGCCCCTGCATCAATTTTCCACAAAGGATTGAATCTGCCTGGTCCTTGAATCTGACCCATCACATATGACGCATCTAAAGATAATGTTACTGGGCAAGATGCCGCAAATCGTATAGTATTATTCAATGAGCCATAGAATGACCATCTTTGGTTATCAAAACTTATATCATGAAACTTTGTGCATTTTTCTTGTAGATGCATCACATTAGCCACTGCTACAGAACTCAAAATATTTCCTATTTCAATGGGCGCTTGCAACTGAAAACCCACAGTTCGGGAAAAATCCAGATTTACGGTTTGGAAAAGCAATTGAAGTTCATTTGGTTTTTGATAAGGGAGTTGCACACTATATTTATCCGAATAGAGAAGATATAAAGTTGCAGCGTATTTCTGGTTCAATATATAGCTGAACTGGCTCGAATAATTAAGATAAGGCAAAAGCATAGGATTTCCCTGTATTGTGGAATACTCATTAATATGGGAGGTAGCCCCATGCAATTCCCAATACTGAGGATAGACACGTTGGGAGGTAAGTGTGAGTTGAAAAATACTTTTGGGAGTCTTGTAGTATGTGGCTCCTAATTGAGGCACAAAATTCCAATTATGTTGAAAATCATTATGAAAATATTCTCCTTTAGCAGAGGCATTGAAAGAGAGTCCCCAATCAAACGAGCCTTGCACTCCAACATAAGCATCTGCTACATCCTCTCTTAGCACATCATCAAATCCTTCAATCTCGGGGAAAATATAATTTTGACGGCTGTGATCCTCAGAGTGCTGATACTCCACTCCATAGTTGATTTGCCATTCTCCTAACTGATGTTCCTGATCCGCATATACATGATATTTTTCGATGTTTTGTCTGTTGTCTGCAATCAGCAACTCATTCCCATCCTTTGACATATCTTGTCTTCGACCTTCACGATACAAGGTCATATCTCCCCCTAATGTAAGACCGAAAGGAATCGCATATTTCAAAGATAAATTATTATAAATAGGTTGTGTCAAATATGGGTAATTGTTTTTGTATTCTCCAAATGTGCCATAAGCAAAACTTTCATTATGAGTATTTGAGTTAAACTGACCATTATAGGTGAGTTTTAAAGATTTATATGCAATGGAAGTAAAGATATTGTTAGTCAGTTTTCGGCTTATTTGCCGCATATCATCTTCAATCAAGAAATGCTCTCCATTTATAAGATGGTTGGAAAAGGTTTCTTGTCGGTTCCAATCTTTTTGTTTAGTCAACGACCAGTTGACATCAAATATCCAGTCCTTTATTGCATAGGTTGCGGAAACTCCGCCTAAGTAAGATCCATAATGCTTTTGAGTATACGAAGCATGTAACTGCCCCATCAATCCATCGATTGGACGAGGTGTCTTTAGCACAATATTCAATACCGCACCACTCACATGATATTTTGCCGGAGCCGCATACATAACCTCAACACTCTTCAATCTATCAATGGGGGTGGAATAAAGTAATTGATAAAGATTTTGAAGCGGCATGTTGGTCAATTCTCCATTAAGAATTATGGTAACATTGTTGGTTCCATTAAGAGCCAAAATTCCATCGTTGTTTATTACTCCAGGCACATAACTTAAAGCCTCAAGGATGTTGGTGACAGGTTTGTCCTTTACTATTGCTGGAAGGTCAATTGAGAGAATTCCATCTTTAGCAGTAATTTGTGGTTTCTCACCCTTTATTACAACTTCATCCAATTCGTGCATTTTCAAACTGTCAGATACCTCGTTTTGAGCTAAAACTGAAAATCCAGACACAATCATAATAGAAATAAGAATCTTTTTCATATCTAACTTTTTTTCTGCAAAATTACCTCTTTGATTGAGCATTATCCTAACGATTATCCTTATTTAGTCTTAAATGTTGCCTTATTTAGTCTTAAATGGGAAGAAATATGAAAATTTATTCGTAAATTTGTCATTATGAATCATTTTAAGACAATATCTTCCATTTTCATTATAGTAATAGCCATAATATTTGTGGGTAACATCTATTATATGGTTACACTTTATGGATCGATCCGCAGTACAGTTGAAAAAGATGTGATGACTGCAATTGTTGATGCCGACCTTGACGAACTTTGGCTCCGGTTAGAAAATAAAGAATCTTCAGTAATGATGAAAGCGGAGGAGGATCGAAAAGCAGGTAATATTTCTGCAGGAATTGACAATACAGGCACAATGAAGACTGAAACAAGACTTAATGATGAGGTTGTTGATTCAAGCACATATACGCCTGAGATAAAGCAATCATACAATAACCTATTTTCACAGACTATTGCACGACAACTTCACTCCTTGATAGACGTTTATGTCCCGGCAAATCTGACAGTAATGGATAGCGTACTAAAAGAACGACTTAATTCCAGATTCATCTATCCTCAATTTGTTGCAGTAGAAGTTGTAGACTCTTCCGGAAATATTGTTGTGAAGAATCCCAAATTACCAATAGAAAAATATGATGAGTTTTCATTTTGCTTCGATCCAGGATCTTCTATGTCTTATCGGGTATATATGACCCCTCTCACTCGTCATATTCTTTCGGAGATGTATGGAGTCATTGTAACAGTCTTTCTACTCATGATTTCGTTTGCATTGGCATTTTGGTATCTATTACACACTGTTTCTAAATTGAGAACAATCGAGGAAATGAAAGATGATTT
>CAZWJO010000201.1:0-2909 GCA_964634905.1 uncultured Sangeribacter sp. | reverse complement strand
ACATCGAGACAATCTCTCCGCGTCCGATGTTGTTCATCACCGGATCAGAAGCTCACTCTCGCGAATTCAGTGAAGATGCTTATGCCAAAGCAGCCGAACCAAAGGAACTTGTTGTTGTGCCCGGTGCCGGACATGTGGATTTGTACGACCGCACAGACTTGATCCCTTTTGACAAACTGATTACGTTCTTCAGAACTAATCTAATAGAAAAGAAATGACATGACTACAAAAGAATTTTTAGATGTCATGGACTCTGGGAAAGTTATTCCGGGAGGCTCTGCGATCCATAAGAAGATGCATGTACTGAGCCAGGAGGCACTGCGCATAACTATGCAAATCAATAATGAATATCACACTCATGATGAGATTGTGGCATTGATGTCGGAACTTACAGGAGAATCTGTGCACGAAAGCTTTGGACTCTTCCCTCCGTTCTACACTGATTGCGGTAAAAATATCCACCTTGGGAAAAGGGTATTCATCAATGCCGGATGTAAGTTTCAGGATCAAGGGGGCATAACAATCGGCGATGACGTCCTCATTGGGCATAACTGCGTTATAGCGACTCTCAACCATTCATTTGAACCGGAAAGACGCGCCGATATGGTTCCGTCGCCGGTAAAAATCGGTGATAAAGTCTGGATTGGTGCAAATGTCACAATTTTACCCGGCGTTACCGTAGGTGAAGGCGCTGTACTTGCAGCTGGAGCAGTTGTTTCTAAAGATGTTGAAGCCCGCACTGTTGTAGGCGGAGTTCCTGCACAACTAATTAAGAGATTATGAAAAAGGATTTTATACTATTTTGCATATTAATATCAGTCGCAAATATGATAAGTGCACAAACTAAAGTCAAGCTGACTGTCGGCGGAAAGTCCGTAAGTGCGACGCTTGTTGATAATGGAGCGACAAGGGAATTAGTGTCCCTGCTTCAGAATGGTTCCATCACCATCGACATGAATGATTATGGCGGTTTTGAGAAAGTCGGTGCTCTCCCTCAGTCATTACCGACATCCAACAGCCAGATAACCACATCAGCTGGAGACATAATGCTCTACCAGGGGAATAACATGGTTATCTTTTATGGATCCAATTCATGGAGTTATACCCGTTTAGGAAAGATAGACGATGAATATCTGTCAGGTTTACGAGAGTTTCTTGGCAACGGCAGTATATCTTTGACACTTTCGTTGGATACATCTTCAGGAATTGAAGAAATATCAACGGATAAACTTCAAGAAGAGACCGTCTACGACCTCAATGGAAATCGTATAATCCAGCGTCCATTTTCACCGGGCTTTTACATAATCAATGGCCGAAAAGTGCTTATTAAGAATTGACAATCAAATAAAAATGTTAGGAAATTTCACGAATGGTGTCATGTGGGCACGCTACGAACTATGATAAGTAGACTTATATTTCAAAGAATCTCTGTATTCATAATTGTTTTAGCAAATTGTATTACAATGTCATATTCACAGAATCCTACAAAATTAACTGCTACTGAAGTCAATCCTAAGCAGACAGCTGGACGCGCCCAGCTCGGTGAGTTCGCACCAAAATTTGCCGAACTGAACGACGATATCCTTTTCGGTGAAGTATGGAGTCGCACTGATAAACTCTCAAAGCGTGACCGAAGCATGATTACCGTCACTGCCTTGGTTACGTCCGGCATAATCGACCAGTCCCTTACCTTCCATCTTGAAGAAGCAAAGAAGAACGGAATCACAAAAACAGAAATCTGTGAAGTGCTTACCCAAGTCGCATTCTATGCTGGCTGGCCGAAAGCGTGTATCGCTGTACCTTCATTCTGAGAATTGTCTGTTTGCCCCCTATAGGCAATGACCGTATGTTCCGATAACGAACCCCGTTCTTGACCAGTGTGTGGTATGCCCCACACTTGGGACACTTCTTTTTTCGTTCGGAAAATTCCACATGTAAAATTATTTTATTACCTTTGTACTCCTTTTTGGTACACTTGAGGCCGGTCAGGCCGAATGCATGATATAGAAAACTGGTATCCATCTTGTTTTGAAATTCGACACTTCAAATTTAATGGATTTCCGGTTTTCTTTCTAATTTTTTCCTCAATATTTTTTGGAGTATTCCACAACGTGATATCTCTCCGATGAATCTTGCGAGATGACTGGCTTATAAGGAGGCTGACTCACCGATTGGAAGCAGAGTATTCTTCAAGCCATCACTCCAAATTTTGGATGAAGCCAAATTAATTATTACGGCTGCAAAGTTACAACACTCTTCTGTCATTATGCGGCAAAAACTCAAAAATTTTCATTGATATAGGATCAAATGAAAGTTATTTCAATTGGCGGTGTTGTTGTATGGATTAGCCTTATCAAAAAGCAGATCCCATCTCTCAGTTATAAGAAATGGGATCAACTTGATCAGCGTGTCATTCATCTATTTCTTCTTCAATGACTTTACTTATAATAGATGTGTCAATTGTGGAGAAATCTCCTTTGTCATATATTTCTATAAGATATACTCTCCCTTCATTCTCCTTTACCACAATTGTATATGTGATTACTCTTGCTCCTCCTGATTTCCCTCTTCCTTTGGAAGCTATTGCCATGCGTATCTTACGAACACCTGGAGTTAACTCATCTCCCTGCATGGATTCTCTTCAAAGATGAGATCAATTCTAAAAGATCTGCTTTGAGGGATTTATGTCTTTTGGAAAGAGCTTTTGCCGATCGCTCGAATCGACGGGTGGTTCTTACTTCAAAGCTCATCAAGAAATGCTCTCGCAGATTTAAACGGTTGTTTACCGGATTCTATCTTTTTTACTTCTTTCAATCCTTCACAGATGCGATCTGTCAGAGAATCCAAACGATTTTGAAAATTACGTGAAATGGAGACGTCTTCTTTTCCTAAACTCGTAAGAGCATAGA
>CAZWJO010000200.1:0-3131 GCA_964634905.1 uncultured Sangeribacter sp. | reverse complement strand
CTGAGACAGTCCGCTGCTTTGGAGACTATGAAGTGGATTTTGCAGGAAGCTTTTTCAGCAATGCGAAGATGATGAGGGAACTGATTGTGATACTTTTGGTGTCGGTGATGCTCATGTATTTCATACTTTGCGCCCAATTTGGAAGTTTCCTGCAGCCCTTGATTGTCTTGCTGGAGATTCCCGTAGATACGGCATTCGCGTTACTGACGCTGATGCTATTCGGGCAAACCCTGAACCTCATGTCGGCTATCGGTATCATAGTTACCTGTGGTATTGTGGTCAATGACTCCATTCTCAAACTCGATGCCATCAATGAACTGCGGAATGCCGGTATGCCGCTCATGGAGGCAATACACACTGCGGGAAACCGACGGCTCCGCGCCATAATAATGACCTCGCTGACCACAATCTTCGCAATGCTTCCGGTGCTCTTCACCTCCGACATGGGTTCGGAACTGCAGCGGCCGTTAGCAATAGCCATGATCGGCTCGATGATTGTGGGCACTTTGGTGAGTATTTTTATAATTCCCCTATTTTACTGGTTAATATACAGAAAAGATGAAAAGAATCAAGATTTATAAGTTCTATAAGCCTAATAGGCCTAATAGGACCAATAAGACCAATATCCATCGAATAAAATGCTTACTTTTGGCTTTTCTGCTCCCGGGTGTGATTTCGGCGGTCACACTGACTCTTGACCGGACTATTGAACTTGCTAATGATTCTTCGCTAATGGCGTTTAGATATCGGAATATGTATCAGGCTGGATATTGGCAATATGTCAGTTATAGGGCAGGGCGACTTCCGAGTCTTTCACTGACACTTACGCCTGCATCTTACAATCGCTATATGACACAGCGATATGATTCAGAGCAAAATATCGATATCTTCCGTCAGCAACAGATGTTCAGCGCATCCGTCGGACTGGAAGTGCAGCAGAACTTCGACCTCTTTGGTGGTACGTTCTATCTCGACACAGACCTCGAATATATGCGCAATTTTGGCGCCAACACCTACACGCAGTTTTCATCTGTCCCTGTCCGTATCGGCTACCGCCAGAGTCTCATTGGTTTCAACTCCTTCAAGTGGGAGCGTAAGATAGAGCCACTCCGGTATGAAAAGGCTAAGAAGGAGCTTATCTACAACATGGAGTCGGTGAGCGAACAGGCTGTGACATATTTCTTCAACCTTGCTCTTGCCCAGGCTGAATACAGGCTTGCAGAGGAGAATGTGGCGTCGTGCGATACCCTGTATGTAATCGGAGAACGACGATATAAGATTGCTGCCATATCCCGTGCGGATCTTCTCACCCTGGAACTTGACCGTGTGAATGCCCAAAACACTCTTGAAAACTCGCGGATTTCACTGAAACGGGCAATGTTCTCCCTTGCCTCTTTCCTTGGAATGGACAAAAACACGGAGATAAAGGTGGAACTGCCAAGCAAACCGCGAAATATCGACATCCCTGCAGACCTTGCACTCGCATACGCGAAGGAAAACAACCCGACACTACTTGAGCACCGCCAAAATATATTAGAAGGGGAACGGGAAGTGAATAGAACTGTAGCTGAGAGTCGATTCAACGCTTCAGTAAATGCTTCGGTGGGTTTCAATCAGGTTGCCGACAAACTATCGGGGGCATACCACTCACTTCTTCGTCAAGATCTTGTCAATGTATCAATATCATTGCCGCTTGTTGATTGGGGAGTGAGAAAAGGGAAGGTGAATATGGCAAAGAACAACCTTGATGTCACCCGAATTGCTGCAGAGCAAGAGGAACTATCAATAGAGGAAGACATATTGATGACTGTCAGCGACTACGAGGTGAGAAAGAACATGATATCGTCTGCTTCGGAGGCTCTTGACCTTGCCGACATGGCATACGCGCAGACTCAGCAGCGGTTTATCATAGGCAAGGCTGATGTCAACGCCATAACTTTAGCGCTCAACCGCCGACAGGAAGCATCGAAGAATTATATCTCCGCACTCCAGAACTTCTGGCTCAGTCACTATAAGATCCGCCGCTTGACACTCCATGACTTTGAGATGGATATGCCATTGGCTCGAGAGTTTGAGCTTTTTAATAATTCATAATGCTTAATGCATAATGCATAATTACATGCCGCTATACAAATGGGGAATTATTAAAGAGATGAAATTATTTCAATTTTGAATTATGAATTATGCATTATGAATTATGCATTTAGTAAGATAGTTATCTTTATTGCCCTGGCGATTGTGGGGTGTGCGTTGTTGCCTTTGTTGCCGGTGAAACTTGCGCCGTCGCAGACGTTGCCGTCTATCACAGTCAGTTACTCGATGCAGAGTGCTTCTGCTCGTACTATTGAGCAGGAGGTGACATCGCGCATTGAGTCGGTTCTGGCTCGAGTTGTCGGAGTGAAGTCCATTGACTCTAAATCCTCCAACGGGAGCGGCCGTGTGTCAGTGAGCCTTGACCGTCATGCCGATATGGACAATGTCCGTTTTGAGGTCTCCACCCTCATAAGGCAGATTTGGGGTGACTTGCCGGAGGGTGTCAGTTATCCCAACATATCGCTTCGACAGGTTGACAAGGAGGGTTCTCGTCCTTTCATGACACTAACTATTAATGCACCAGCAAATCCGGCTGAAATATTATCTTACGGAGAGGAAAACCTGAAACCGACATTGTCAAGAGTTAAGGGTGTTGGCAAAGTTGAACTTTTCGGTGCCCAACCGATGGAGTGGAAACTGCGATATGACATAGACCAATTGTCCTCGTTGGGCATAACACCAAACGACATACGGAATGCCATCAACGAACATCATCATTCGGAGTTCCTTGGAATAGCTCCGGTGAGTAATAATGGTAAGGAGGAATGGATGCGGTTGTCAATGAAATCTATTGGTTCTGCCAATTCATTCCTACCCAGTGAGATTTCAATTGCGACAAAAGACGGTGGTGTCATTACACTCGACAAGCTTGTTACAGTCTCTCATGAGGAATCAGATCCTACCGGATATTTCCGCATCAACGGACTCAACTCGATCTATGTAAATATAACCTCGGAGGTGGACGCCAACCAGCTGAAGGTGGCGGAAGATATCAAGGAGCAACTGGAGTCGTTTGGGGAGTCGATGCCAGCAGGATT
>CAZWJO010000199.1:0-3530 GCA_964634905.1 uncultured Sangeribacter sp. | reverse complement strand
TAGGAGTGGTCTATGCTCCATACCTAAAAGAATGCTTTTATGCAGTGAAAGGTGCAGGAGCTTGGCTCAATGGCCAGACTATCTATTGCTTAGACAAAGCCGAGATGTCAAAAGCTGTAGTTGCCACGGGTATGCCTTACGACCGTAATGACAATCCTGATAACAATATGGCAGAGATAAGCCGCATGGCATTTCAGGTCAGAGGCATCCGCCGAATGGGATCGGCTGCAATTGACCTTTGCTATACTGCTGCTGGATTTTTTGATGCCTATTGGGAACTGAATCTCAACAGATGGGGCGTAGCAGCCGGACAGCTTATAGCCTCAGAAGCCGGAGCAATCGTTGAATCCATACGCACAGATCGCAATCACTCAATTCTCGCATCGAATCCCAACCTCCTTTCTTCAATGCGCCAAATACTTTCATCCAATATAAATCAATCGTCTAATTAGAAAATAAAAACTATACATGGGAAAAGACAAAAAGGAATACGCGGAGAAGAACAAGGCGTGGCTTGAAGAGAAAGCACAAGAGCCTGGAGTTGAGGCTCTGGGAGGTGCAGTATATTACCGTGTGATTAAATCGGGGAATGCAGAAGGAAGAACTCCTGACCGAAATAGTGTAGTGACTGTGCATTATACGGGAAAGACAATCAATGGTAAGAAATTTGACAGCAGTCTCAGTGGAGTTGCGCCGGCATTTCGCCTGAAAGATTTGATCGAAGGTTGGATTATTGCACTCCAGAGAATGCATGTTGGAGACAAGTGGGAATTATATATTCCAGCCGATAAGGGATATGGGAAGTTCAGTCAGCCCGGTATCCCTGGCGGCTCAACCTTGATATTTGAGATAGAACTTTTAGGAATAGCTTAATGATGACTTGGATTATTTATGAATAAAATACTCAGTATATCAATTCTTGGGTTGCCGTTTCTTCTCTTTTCCTGCGATGAGAAAAAAGAGCCTGTGTTATATAATAGTTACAGGCTCTCCAGTATTGAATCAGATAAAGACAAATATCGTCAGACATTTGATTATAATGAGGAAGGCCTGATAAAGAGATGGGAAGAACATTACGGTGATAGTTTTGGCAACACCGATATTGAGTCATCTTTTAAGTACGACTATGATAAGAGAACTATCATGATTTCTGCAGATGAATTTCTGTCGGGTATAGACCGCCGTATATTTTCCGACACATTGTATCTCGATGATCGTGGGCTTGCCAGGCGTGCCAAAGGAAATGTGGTAATATATCACTATGATAATTATGTTTCTGATAGCGATTATAGTTATAAAATACAAAAGGTCTATACTGCTGATTTTAAGTATGATTCATCTGATCAATTGATACGTATAAATACATCTGAAAAAAATTCCGACTTTGCCGGATGGGAGGGACAAAAGTCGTTGGACGGTTATTATGAAATGAAATGGAAAGATGGTAATCTATATGAAAGTGAAGCATATTATGCTTCTCCCACCAGCAGACTTATTAATCGAATAGAATATTCTTATTATGGTGGTAACACCGTGGAGTATATACCTATTCTACAGACACCTACATTAAGATATTTCTATTTGCCTCTTAAGTATCAAGGAGTTTTCGGAAAGCAGTCAGATTATTTAGTTAAAGGAATCACACATGTTTATTATGGTTATAATGGAGAAACTTTAACATCATATACCGATAATTATTCGTATGATATATCTACAACAATGCATGACTCTTGGATAGAGGCTTTCAGCAGAGTCTCACAACATAATGGTGAGGAAATTAAATGTATGGTAGTTTGGGAACCAGAGTCTTGAAAACATGTAAATTTGTAGTCGACAAAAAATCTAAGACATGAAACACTACGCTATTTTAATTGGATTGATGCTTCCCATAATTGGAGCGGCTCAAAACGTAAGTTGGTACTCCTCTTCAGATAATGATTTCTGGAAGAAGGAGAAAAATATAAAGATGGAGAATAAGGCTTCGCAAACTCCTGTGATTTCAATCGCCTCTGGCGACACAGGCCATCGTCTGAAACACTGGGGCACCACCTTCAATGAACTTGATTGGGACGCATTCATAGCTCTATCTCGTGATGACCAGGACAAACTGATGCACAATCTCTTTGCCCCTGATGGCGACCTGCGATTCACTCGCGGGCGAATAGGAATGAACTGCAACGACTACGGTAGAAGTTGGTTTAGCTGCGACGAAGTGGAAGGTGACTTCGAATTGAAATACTTCAATATTGACCGAGACAAGACAAGCATTATCCCTCTTATCCGAGCTGCACAGAAACATAATCCGGAACTTACTTTTTGGACATCGCCGTGGTCACCCCCAAGCTGGATGAAAATCAATGGAGACTATCCGGTGGTAAGCAGCAAATACAATAACGCTGACCCTCGAAAGGATTATCTTTTGTTTGGATCCGTGGAAGACATCGATGAAGACGAGATGAAATTCCTCGGGGAAAGAAAAGATCAGTTCCCACGCCGTCTCGCCACTCAGGATTACTTCATTCAAGACCCCAGATATCTACAAGCGTATGCAAATTATTTCAGCAAGTTTGTAGATGCTTATAAAAACGAGGGAATACCAATTGATATGGTGATTTATCAAAATGAGGCATACAGCTATACTCCATATCCGGGATGCGCATGGACTGCAGAAGGAACCGTACGTTTTAACCGCGACTATCTCGCTCCGACGCTTCAGAAAAAGAACCCTGACGTAAAACTATACCTTGGGACATTCAACACTAACCGCCAAGACCATGTGGAAAGGATTCTGTCAGATTCGCTTCTAAGGAGTCATCTTTCTGGGCTCGCTTTCCAATGGGAAGGGCGGGAGATATTTCCTGCTATAAGGGCCCAGTATCCGGAATTCAATTATATATGCTCTGAGAGCGAATGTGGCAACGGAGATATGGACTGGAAAGCAGGGGAGCATACTTTCTTCTTGATAGGTGACAACATTGGGAAGGGATGTGATGAATGGTATAATTGGAATTTCCTTCTTCCAAAGAGAGGTCGCAGCCAGTGGGGATGGGAACAGAATGCACTTGTTGAGCTTGATCCCGAGACCCGAACGGCGCGCTACACACCGGAATATTATGCGGTGAAGCATTTCTCACATGTTGTAGATCAAGGAGCAGAGATATTGGGATATGATTACAATGATAGCAAGCGGGTTTCTGTATTGATAGCGAGAAATCCGGATGCAAAATACGTGGTGATTGCCGGTAATTTCTCTGATTATGCCCAGCCCATTACAGTAGAAATAAATGGGAAATATCTGAATGTTAGCCTTCCATCTCATTCATTTAATTCCTACATTGTCAAATGACACTTGTAAGTGGTTTACGCAATGAAAGTGCCGGGCTTTGATCATATTCCTCGAACGCTACCTATAATCAAGAATGTTATCTCACCCACAAATACACCATTTCTAACTATCTTGTGCCCTGACTTATGCCCCGACTTGTGCCCTAATGGTATCTAAAGGTCAAGTAGCCTTTATAAATGGTCAA
>CAZWJO010000198.1:0-3615 GCA_964634905.1 uncultured Sangeribacter sp. | reverse complement strand
ATTTTGGCACATAATTCAGCAAGTTATCGATACTTATTCCAAGCGTGATACTCTTCGGAAAGCTTTGGCTTAAGCTAAGTCCGAGAATAGAGTAAGCTGGATAACGTTGCTTTCTCGTAGACTCTTGTGAGAACATAGGCATGATATCTCCTGTCACAGCCGACATCCATTTGAAATTAGCAGTGGCAATAAATCGCCAATCTCGTTTCCATAAATGCGTATAATCACACTTCAGTGTCAGGGCATGTGGTCTGGTGGGGTTGGCCCGGATATCTCCCTTGCTGTAACTCTCATGCGTGAATATATATTCCCCATTGAAAGTCAGTCCGAAATCAAACGACTTCATTAGAGAAATGTCAATGCCGCTTATCTGAACTCTTTTAAGATTGATGTATTCTTGCCCCATAAGTGCATCGCTCCATAGATAAGATATCCGGTTGTCGACAAGGTTATGGAACGCAACCACTGTCAGGCTTCGGCTCCCTTTCAGATATTCTGCGGAAACACTGAGGTTATGGCTTGTCTCAGATTTGAGGTTTGGATTCCCATAGATATTGAAAATCCCCGCCATATCGAAATCCATATATAACTCTTTGAGGTTAGGAGCGCGGAATCCCGCTGCATAGTTTAGCCTCAAAGAGCAATTGCCTTTTCCAGGACGCCACAGCATACTTAGTTTTGGCGATATCTTGTTAGCTTTCGAAGCAGAAAACCAGTCATATCTCAGTCCCGGCACCACCCATATATGATCTGCGAGATGCCAATCCCATTGCAGATATGCATCCAGATTGGTTTGAGAATGACTGCCATCGTCAAATTCGTATGTCATCAGGTAGTCGTCCATCCAGTCCCCACCTGACGTCAGAGTTCCTATTGAGGAAAACTCATGTGAATATTGCAGATGGAATGAATTTTGACGGTTAGAATAATCGCGGATTTGTCTTTTCGATGCCAATTCATAGTCATATTTGTTGTAGGTATCAAACGAATATTTGGCTGTAAAGTCTTTCCAACGTGCCGAGAGACCAGCTGATATGTCGCTATAACGGTCGTAGGCGACAATAGTACTTTTTCGTTGACGCCAAAAATAACCGACGCGCGCAGTGATGGATGCGTCATCACTCAATGTTATTGTAGCACGGTCTTTTACATTCCAGCTTTGCGTAGCATACGCTTTGCTGAAATCTCCTTTATTGGGGAATTTTATTTCAGCTTTAGAATCAAAACGGCCTTCTAAAGAATTTGCTACCCTCCCTTTCCTATATGTTGACGTCGCTCCATAGCTTTGTAGGGTATGCGACCCATACCGGGCATTAAGACGTAAGTGAGATCCGACTTTAGGCATTCTGGATATAATATTTACCACACCTCCTGTCGCATTCGACCCATAAAGCGAAGAGGACGCACCCTTTACTATTTCCACTCGCTCAACATTCTGAAGATTAAGCCGAGAATAGTCAGGATTGTCAAGTGTCTCCCCAGCCAATCGTTCACCGTCAAGGAGAAATAGGATACCGCCACCTCCGAATCCAGACATATTGATCTGTGGATTTTGCCCCATCCCTACAGAAAACTCTACTCCTGGCATCTGCTGCTCAAGAAGCGCTCCGATATCGGGTTTTCCGCTACGGCTAATGTCAGCAGAAGTTATGACACGAGTCACGACAGGAGTCTCCTTCAAAAGTTTAGGCGTGCGAGTAGCTGTCACCACTACCGTCTCAAGAGTGTCGGGAGTGGAAACGACAAAGTCGGAGGAAGAGTCAGCGACACTCCCTCCGGCCATAAATGCGATTATCAATCCAAAGATTGCCAAATTCTTACTGTAGCTTTCCGGTGAAAGTGAAAGTTATAGACCCCGGCATTTTGCCAGGAACCACTGAATATACGAGTCGGATATCTTTACCCTTGATTTGAGTCCCGATCTGAGTGTCATCAGTATCAAAATCGTAGATTTCCACTGTATATTGTACTCCATCTACAGGCACGGCATATTCATCTTTATCCAAAGAATATGTGCCATCATCATTTCTTTCTACCTCGACATTATCGATTGTGAGAGCCGGAATAATTTCAGGCTTGGCATTGGGGATGGGAGGAGTATATGAAGATTCAGGAATTTCAACACGGACTTTGTCGATGCTGTTGTCCTGCTTTGTGATTTTAAAAACGTAGTTATCACCCATTTCAATGTTTTCCCATACATTTCCCATAGCAGCTACTGTAGCAGTCATCGAGCCTGAATAAGATCCCACTACGGCATCGACCTTGTTTGATTCTTCTTTTTTGGGCTCGTCATCATCTTTATCGCAGCTCGCAAAAGCAGGCATCAGAAGCATAAGAACCGCAAGAAATCCTAAATATTTAAGAGTTTTCATTACTGCTGAGGTCCTCCTATACCAATAAGTTCAACTTCAAAGATAAGATCGGCATTCGGTCCGATAGGACCGCCGGGAGTGCCATGTTCGCCATACGCAAGGTTACTTGGGATATAGAAAACGGTTTTTCCACCGACTTTCATCAGTTGAAGCCCTTCAGTCCAGCCTTTGATTACCATCTGGAGAGGGAAGCTTGTAGGCTCGCCACGTTCTACAGATGAGTCGAATACGGTTCCGTCGAGCAGACGTCCGGTATAGTGCACGGTAACTACGTCGGTCTCCTTAGGAGATGCACCGGTGCCTTCCACTACAGTGACATATTTAAGTCCGGAAGGAGTGGTCTGATAGCCGGAATTGCCTTGGAAGAAGGCTGCCCCGTAATCAGCCATATTTGTAGAGCCGGCGACCTCGGTTGCATTTGCAGCAGCCACACTATCCTCCTGTGCCTGCATCACTTCGCCTACCAATGAGTCAACTGCAGCTGAATCTTCAGCTGTGGGTTTCTGCTTGCCGCAAGAGGCTACGCAGAAAGCGGTTGCTGCCAAAGTCATGACAGCAATCGCACTTCTAAAAGTTTTTTTCATTATTCTCATATTAAGTTTCGCTTCGCTCAACTTAAGGTTAAAGGGTTAAAAGGTTATAAGCTGAGCTTACGAAATTAAACTTATTTCTTCACAACCTTGATGAGTTCAACATCGAAGATAAGTGTTGAATGAGGAGGAATTGCGTTTGGCACACCCTGTGCGCCGTAAGCAAGGTCGCTTGGGATGAAGAATGTGTATTTAGCGCCCTCCTTCATAAGCTGTACGCCCTCGGTCCAACCTGGGATTACGCGGTTCAATGGGAAAGTAGCTGGTTCGCCACGCTGCACGGATGAGTCGAATACCGTACCGTCGAGAAGTCGACCGGTATAGTGTACTGTCACTTCATCAGTAGCAGTAGGTTGTGGCCCTTCACCTTCTTTTTCCACTACATACTGGAGACCGGATGGTGTTTCCTTCACACCCTCACGGATTTTGTTTTCAGCAAGAAACTTAGTGCCAGCTTCTTTAGCTGCAGCTTCAGCCCTCTGCTGGAGGTCCATGAGATATTCATTGATCATCTTCTGACATTCCTCTTCCGGCACTTCAGGAGTACCGCCGTCAAATGCCACTTTTACGCCATCTTTAAAAGCTTCGGAATCAAGGGTCCCGACTCCCATAGCCTTAAGCTGCTTACCCATAAGCACGCCCCAGGCATA
>CAZWJO010000197.1:0-3689 GCA_964634905.1 uncultured Sangeribacter sp. | reverse complement strand
TAGAAAGATAAGTATCTATTTAAGTATTTTTAAGATTATTTAACTAATTTAATTCAACTTTTCAATTTCGTATTCGAGGCCCCGCGAATCCTTCTTCTCGTTGAAATTGGCAGCTATCAGATAGACAGTACGCAAGTCGAGGGCATATCGACCGGCATAGTCTCGGGATTTAATTTGATCCATAGCCGCTTTTACGCTATTATTGTATTTGAACTCGAATATATAGACATAACCATAATTTGAGACTTCAAGATCGCTTCTTCCTTTGTAGCTATGATGCTCAGCAAGGGTGTCATTTCCGCATAATACGGATAGAATATATGTGACAGCCCTATATGTAGACTCGCAATGATCTTCTCCGGGCAAATCTTTCAGCAATATGGATAGACGCTGCATGAAGTCAGAAATATGACCAATAGCGAGGTCTCTTTTGAAATTTGTGAAATCCAAAGGAGTCCCAATGTTAGCTGTCGGAGGAGCATAAATAGGGAGGAGCTTCCTGAAGAAACCAATTTTCACTTCTATGTTTGGGAAACGAAGTTCATATATCTTAGATCGTTTGTCATAACTCCCTATGGTCAGATAACCCGTCTGAAACATGAGTGGAACAGGATTCCAACTATCAAGCCCCACAGTATTCAACTCCTCCTTAGTAGCAATGATATCGTTCATCTTGCGGGGATCAATACCATTGTTCTTAACCCAACGGGCAAAGAAAGAAGGAGTTGCAGTTTCAAACCAAAATGGATAAATCTCCTTTGATGCAAACGCATTAAGCACACTGTATGGATTATATAGTCGCGACCCAAGAGGAGCAAACAAGTATCCATCATAATAATTTCTGAGGGAAAGAATGGTCGAGTCGTAGTTTTCTTCAAGTGTATCAGCAAGCACTTCAATATTGGGACGGAAATTATTCACAAGTTCTTTTTCAGTCCAACCACAAATATCAGCAAAGTCATTGTCCATGGAAATGTCTTTGAGATTATTTAAATCACTGAATATGCTGACCTTGGAGAATCTGGCAATACCTGTAATGAATCCGAATCTAATGAATTCATCCATTGTCTTGAGGTTTCCGAAAAAGCTTTTCAGCTTGATACGATTTTTCTCAAGTAATTCTCTGTCATGCTCTACCTCCAACAGAGGTTTATCATACTCATCTATAAGTATGACCACTTTTCTACCGGTTTTCTCGTAGGCAGTCCGGATTAAGTATTTAAAACGTTGAGAAATAGTCACATCTTCAGGTCTTCTTCCGTAGATTTCTTCATAGTCACGCAAGAATCCCTCAATGAGCATATCAAGACCATTTTCCTGAGTGAAATCTTCTGCATTGAAATCAAACCGCAATACTGGGGACGGTGTCCAATCCAAGTCCATGGTATCAGCAGCAAGACCTTTGAATAGGTCGCGCTTGCCTTCAAAATAAGCTTTCAACGTAGAGAGGAACAGACTTTTCCCGAAACGTCTGGGACGACTCAGAAAAATAAATTTTGATTGTTTAAGCAATAATGGGATATATTGAGTTTTATCGATATATGTGTATCCATCTTCTATAAGCGTAGAAAATGTCTGAATTCCTATTTGATATTGAAGTTCGTCCATGGATTTGAATGTTTTTTACAAAGTTAGTGGTTTTATACTTTATTTGCAAATTTTTGAAGCAAATAAAAAATTAAGGAACTCCTGCTGAAGTCCGTTTTAATAAGGAGAATGTCATTAGACTCGGTGATGTCAATGAAAATGCTATAGCAGATGCATGGCTAAAACTTTCAGAGGACGCTTACACTAATATAGTATTCGACTGTCTCGAATTCAGAAAACAATACAACCTTTCCGATTGGGCTTATCTGGGTCAAGCGCGAGGCAATAGTTTGCCATCCGGGTGGGATTGCCCAAGAGATGGCAGCGGGGTGGGAGGATGGCATACATAGAAAAGAGGCGGCTCGGAGAGTCGCCTCTTTAGGAGTGATTGCGTATTTATTTACCAGCTTGCTTTCTTTACGCCTGGTATTAAACCGGCTGAAGCCATTTCACGGAACTGGATACGAGAAATACCGAACTGGCGGATGTAGCCCTTGGGACGTCCGGTCATCATGCAACGATTGTGCAGACGAACTTTGGATGCGTTCTTTGGGAGCTTCTGAAGCTTGGTAAGTGCCTCATAATCGATATTGCCGTCAGCATCAGCAAGAGCAGCCTTCTTGAGGGCAGCCTTCTTCTCGGCATACTTGGCAACCATTCTCTGGCGCTTTACCTCGCGCGCTTTCATTGATTCTTTAGCCATATCTCTTATTTGTTTTCATGTTTGAAGGGGAGACCAAATTTCTTGAGAAGAGCAAAACCTTCGGCGTCAGTGTTGGCTGAAGTTACGAAAGTGATGTTCATACCCTGAAGCTTTGGCACATTATCAATATTGATCTCAGGGAAGATAATCTGCTCAGTGACACCAAGAGTATAGTTGCCACTTCCATCGAGCTTAGAATCGATACCCTTGAAGTCACGGATACGTGGAAGAGCCACACGAACCAATCTTTCGAGGAATTCATACATCTTCTCACGACGCAGTGTTACTTTGACGCCGATAGGCATTTTCTTACGAAGCTTGAAGTTTGAGATGTCTTTCTTAGAAAGAGTTGGGACAGCCTTCTGGCCTGTGATTGCAGTGATCTCATTGAGAGCAGTCTCAATAAGTTTCTTATCCTGAGTAGCGGCGCCGAGACCCTGGTTGATTACAATTTTCTCGAGACGTGGCACCTGCATCGGTGTAGTGTAGTTGAACTCTTTGGTGAGTTCCGGAGCAATTCTTTCTTTATACTCCTTAGCTAATGTAGTGGCGCTCATTACTTAATCTCCTCTCCTGATTTTTTAGCGATTCGAATTAACTTACCGTTCTCGTCTCTCTTGTGAGCCACACGAGTAGGTTTGCCTGTCTTAGGATCAACAAGATTGAGATTAGACACATGCACAGGAGCTTCCATCTTGACGATACCGCCCTGAGGATGCTTAGCACTTGGTTTTGTGCTCTTTGACACTATATTGACGCCTTCTACGATAGCGCGGTTCTTCTTCACCAGGACCTCGAGTACACGTCCTGTCTTGCCCTTGTCGTCGCCGGCATTGACATAGACAGTGTCACCTTTCTTAATATGAAGTTTTGACATAATTTAAGTCTGATTGATGATTAAAGTACTTCGGGAGCGAGCGACACGATCTTCATGTTGGTGTTACGGAGCTCACGAGCTACGGGGCCGAAGATACGGGTGCCACGGATTTCACCGGCATTATTAAGGAGAACGCAAGCGTTGTCGTCGAAGCGGATATAGCTACCGTCGGGTCTGCGGATTTCCTTTTTAGTTCTCACAACGACAGCCTTAGAGACTGTACCTTTCTTAACATCCGAAGAAGGGATGGTGCTTTTGACTGTGACAACGATGATGTCACCTACCGAAGCGTAACGGCGACCAGTGCCGCCAAGCACATGGATGCAGAGAGCTTCTTTCGCTCCGCTGTTGTCAGCTACTGTGAGTCGTGATTCTGCCTGTATCATGATTACTTAACTTTTTCGATTATTTCAACAAGTCTCCATCTCTTAGTCTTGCTCAGAGGGCGAGTCTCCATGAGGCGGACTGTATCGCCGACAGAGCATTCGTTGTTTTCGTCGTGAGCGTGGTATTTCTTTGTCT
>CAZWJO010000196.1:2475-3751 GCA_964634905.1 uncultured Sangeribacter sp. | reverse complement strand
TTTTCAACCTATGATTATGTCATCCTTCAAAAAATCTAAATCTTCATCAGTCCTCTCATTGGAGGAATACCCCGTTTCATTTGTCTGCGTATCTTCTACATGCAAAACTTCAGAAATATAGGTTTCTTCAGAGTTTTCATCCTCATTGTGAAATAAATAATCTTCCCAACAAATTAAGCCATCAGTGTTATTGTCAATTAAAATATCCCCCTCAAATGGGGGTACATCTGAAATCATACCAACTTCGTATGTCCCATCCAAATGAATTATCTCTATATTATCGTCTTCTTCAATTTTTAGATGCGTATTATCAGTCTCTTGAATATGTTCAATCTTATACCCAATATCATCATCCAATTGAGTATAGTCATTCTCACTTGAATGTTCATTCTCTGTATTGCCGTCATTAATAATCTGTCGGGCTTTTTCATTAAAATCTTCAATCAGTGCCATATTATATAACTGGATTTGAAAGGTTATTAATTTTTTGTGTCAATTTTTTAAGATACATCTCGCACTTCGGACAAGTGCCAGAGCAAGAAGTTGTACTACATTTTTCTTCGCTATACTCTATCCCATTTGCTTTTGATATAGTCTGACGTACATATTTAAGCACTTTGCAGACTTGCTTTCCAGTGATTTGATTTCTAATATGCGATGAGAGCTCTGAGATTTGATACTCCAGTTTGCGGATTCTTTCAAACCCCATTGATCTAATCGCTTTTTCCGACTTTGTCACATCTTGTATAGTATTATATCCGGGTATATACGGAAGTTTTATCATTACCGATTCCTGACTATTCTTCTCCGCAAGTATTTTAAGATTTTGTTTCACTAAGTGATTGTGCGAATTCGTATAACTATAATAGATTTCGTCATTCCAATCCTTAATATCAATTATGTACTCGTCAATACATCCAATGGATGACAATATGAAAGATGAATCAACATTTAGAGAGGTCTCTACCGTAATTTTCCATCCGTCCGAGATTTGTTCCTGAAATTCTTTAATAAAACTACTGTGCAATAAAGGTTCTCCTCCTCCAAAAACAATCCCCCCGCTCGTCGCTCTGAAATATATGTCATCTTTTTTTACAATATCAAGCAATTCTTTAGGACTCAAGCTATTAGAACTCATATTCGATTGAAGGAACTGTCTATTTATGCAATACTTACACTTCAAAGTACACCCATACAATCCAACAAGCGTCGTGATGCCATTCCCATCCCTTAATATTCTATGTCTTGATATTCCTATGACTGGTGCTGATATCAT
>CAZWJO010000196.1:0-2375 GCA_964634905.1 uncultured Sangeribacter sp. | reverse complement strand
TCCCATCCCTTAATATTCTATGTCTTGATATTCCTATGACTGGTGCTGATATCATACTATCCGATATTGCTATGTTTCGGTTTCCCGACCCTAATTGCCTCATTTATTTGTTTTTTCTCCACCATTTTTTCATTTTAGATAAAGGTGTCTGCGACTCAGTCTCCTTTCTTTCGTCGCTATCAAGCATTTTTTTGAAAGATGGACTGATTTTTATTAACTCATTCTTCAGTTTTTCTGTAGATATAGCTATGTTGCCAACACACTTATCGTAGTCATCTTCGGCATAAATCTTCAAATTTTCAACGCCGTCAATATCTTTACAAGTAATTGTTAATTTAGCAAATGTTTCCCCAGTGGGAGGTTCAGCAAGTTGACTTTCTTGACAATTCAATTTTAATTCATTAATGCCTCGTATTATTTTCCCAAACTCTTCCGGATTGTATACATAGTAAACATCAGATGGTTTTGTAAAACTCCCTACGCACCCAATTCCAAATTTATACGACTTATTCATCCCAACTATTCCCCATGGCGAATATTCTATCAATATTTCACCTGTATCGTATGGAATTGAATAAATTACTTCCTGTGATTTAACTTCTTCGAATAAAGAGGTTGTTGTCAATAAATCGTTTAATTCATCAAGCAACAAATTATGATACGCAGGATGAGCCCACCGAACTCTTCGCTCAAATCGCTTTCCATCGGCTGAAATCATCGTAATCGAAGCATCTGTTCCAAAATCATCACCAATAGGCAATGTTTCACATTCATTTTCCCAATGTTCTGTGCTCAGAAATCCGCGCTTTATGATGAAATCCTTAACGTCTTTCGGAATACCAGATTGAAATTCATGTTCATCGACAAGCTCTCCTTTATCCCATACTCTTACCAGGCTATAATACCCATCTGCAAAATGTCCGTCAGTCATTATTACTTGATACGACTTCCCTTGCTTGCTATTATCCCATAATTGAATGTCAATATCTTTAGGGAAATCAATAGAAGTTGTAACAGGAACTTCCTCTATATAGAATGTTCCATACTCTCTTTCTCCATGTTTCTTCTTGTAGGAGCCTTGTGGTGATTTTTCTAATTCTGAATGATGGTCTCCGATTTCTATTGTTTTTAAAACACTTATCACAGCTTCCGCAGAGGGATACCTATTCTTTCTTAAAGGATCCATACATTTAGCAACTACTTCCACAAGCCCATCTCGCACTCCACTATTCCGTAGCTCTGAAAAAGGAAAGCCATCATTGAGAATAGTGGATGCATCGGGAGCACGATGTCCCATTATCATCTTATACATTGTAGCTCCAAATGCATAGATGTCCATTGTGGCGGGGAATTCACCGTTGGCATCTCCTTTGTAACTTGATTGCTCTAATGGAGCATATCCCGGTGTTCCATGTCCTATTGTTGTGCTTGTCTCAGGCTTTCCATTCTCATCAAATTGTTTAGCCAAACCAAAATCGATAAGTATTATCTCTCCATTCTTATGGAGCATTATGTTGTTGGGCTTTAAATCCAAATGGAGCATCTTCTTAGAATGCATATATTCCAATGCCGTGGCTATCTGAATTGCATATTTTAGACAATCCGCTTCCATCAAACCATTATTTTGGACTATCATGTCATCTAAACTTCCACCATCGATATATTCCATAGCATAATATGCGGTGTTGTTTTCTTCAAACGATTCTACCACCTTTATTATGTTTGGATGCTTAAGCCTGCTTAAGTTTTCTGCTTCATGGAGAAACTTTCTCTTATAATATGCAAATGTTCCATCTTTACTGCTCGCTGTTACGGCAGAATCTTCTCTACCGTTAAGTCCCTTCATGAAAAATTCTTTAATGGCAACAGTGATTTCAGTGTCAAGGCTTCCTAATGCACCTTTCATCTTAACTGTGGCCAAATATGTAATACCGAAAGCACCTTGTCCAAGCACTTTTCTTATAGTATATGAATAGGCCAACCCATTAATAACAGCACCTATAGGAAGAGTATTCTTAAATTTTGAGCGCGCTTCGCGGCCGTCAGTCACATTGACCGACGGACCCTCATGCCTCAATTTATCCTTTGGCGTTTCCATGCCTTTCCTTAGAAAACGAATCAATTTGAAATTTTTGGGCATCGCATCTCTTGCCGAGAGATACCTAATATCCCACAAAGTTAAGCAAATATTTCCATTTATAAAAGCATTTCAACCATTTTTTCAAAAATCCCATTCCCAACTCACAATCCATCCCCCCCGCGAAGCTGTTTCCGCCCCAAGCTCTGCTTAATAAAATAAGGTAAATCAGGAAAGACAGGAAAATCAGGAAAGACAGGAAAATCAGGAAAGACAGGAAAATCAGGAAAGACAGGAA
>CAZWJO010000195.1:0-3816 GCA_964634905.1 uncultured Sangeribacter sp. | reverse complement strand
AAATTACTCATAATCTGCAACCTGACAAAATTTTTCGGCTAAAAAATTGAATCTTCTCTATTTTTTCAGTCGTCTACAACCTCCTTTCGCATGAAAATCTTGATTAAAATTTAATATTAATTACTCTATGTATGGACTTGGGCTTATAGCGTAAGTCCATTTCGATTGCAAAATTATAAAAAAATCGCCATTCTTCCAAATTGTGTTGCGTTTTTTGTATGTCGTTTCTTACGACAACATGACTCTGTGCCCCTTCCTAAAAAATACTTTCTATTCTGTATTCCAATCCTCTTTCTCCCTTTTTCTCGTTGAAGTTGGCTCCTATCAGATAAAGCTTACGCGAATCGAGCACATATCTGCCTGCATAATCGCGGGAGCGTATCTGCTCCATCGCCTCTTCAACACTCTTGTTGTATTTAAATTCAAACACATAGACGTAGTTTCCTGTCTGAACTTCTATGTCGCTCCTCCCACGGTAGCCGTGATGCTCAGCTATGGCGGTCGTGCCGCAAAGCACTGCCAGTAGATACGTGATGGCCCGGTATGCCGACTCGCAGTGGTCCTCTCCCGGAAGATCTTTCATCAGAACCGCCAGACGCTCCATGAAATCTTCAGGGCGGCCTTCATAGAGATCTATCTTGAAGAGAGAAAATTCAAATGGGCTTGAGGGATTGTGCAGGTCGGGGACATATACATTGAGCAAGTCATCATAAAACCCTATCTCGACCTCACGGTTAGGAAAACGCAGCTCATACAAATTCAAATCCTTCAGGTATTTCCAAATAGTGAGATAACCCGTCTGAAACATCAGCGGTAACGGATTACTGTCGTTCATTCCTACTGCTGTAAGGTCTTTTTTAGTACACTTTTTGCCGTTGATGTCAGGAGGGAATGTGCCCATCCGTCTGATTCTCTTGACCAGAAAAGTCGGTGTTCCCACCCCAAACCAATAAGGATCTATTGACCTGTCGTCTAAGGCATTCAGGACACTGTAGGGATTGTAAAGCCGCGATCCTTTTGCAGTGAAGAGATAGCCGTCATAATAGTCGCGAAGAGCCTGAAGAGTCGCGTCAAAGTCCTCCTCAAGTTCTTCGGCAAGCCTTTCAATGCCCGGACGGAAATTATCAACCAGCTCCTTTTCTGTCCATCCGCATATATTGGCAAAATCATTATGCATGGAGATATCCTTGAGATTATTGAGGTCGCTGAATATGCTGACCTTACTGAATCGGCCGACTCCCGTGATGAAAGCAAACCGGATGTATGCGTCCATCGACTTGAGATTGCCGTAGAAGGCTTTCAGCAGACTTTGATTCTTATCATGTATTTCCGGATAATCCTCTACGTCAATGAGAGGTTTGTCATACTCATCGATAAGTATCACCACCTTTCGCCCTGTCGATTCGAACACTCTTTCAATGAGATTAGAAAACCTTCCGGCAATACTGTCCGCAACTTCAGTAATATCATATTTCCTCTCATATTTTTTCAAAAGACGATTCAGAATGCTTGTAAGCCCTGTTTCCACTGTGTAGTTTTCTGCATTCAAATCAAACCGCAGCACAGGTGATGGAGTCCAATCCAAGTCCATCCTGTCGGCGGCGAGACCCTTGAAGAGTTCACGTTGACCCTTAAAATATGACTCCAAGGTAGACAGCAGCAGACTTTTCCCAAATCGACGAGGACGACTCAGAAACACGAATTTACCTTGCTCCATTAGAAGAGGGATATATTGAGTTTTATCTACGTATGTATATCCTTCTTCTATCAATTCGGAAAAGGTCTGCATTCCTATGGGATATCTGTTTGCTGCCATATTTCTTTCTGTTGGGGTAATTATCGGCAAATATAATGATTTTTCTCCAAAGAAACAAATTTCTCACTCAACTTTCTCGGTGTGCTTGATAACTGCGCCGGAGGCGCAAGTATTGAGTATTGTGCAATAAACAATGAACAATAAGCGTTGAGTATTGAACAATAAACAATAAGGTTATCGGGGGACCTGGAGATTAGGTATTTTGGTAAATAAAGTTAGCTTAGGATGCGCTTGGACGCATGCGGAGCATGCTCTATTACTTATTATGCCACTTGTATGAGCTATTGAAGCTTATAGAGGCATACGAGCCTTTGTCCAGGAGTGTATAGAGCTGCGACTGATGTTTTCGGAAGGCATGATTGTGTCGCTGCTGTCAAGGTCGATACACTGTTTCCAACGATTAACGATTAACGATGAACGATTAACTGTTTTTGGGATGCAAAGATAATATGGTGGAGGTGGTTTTAGGCCTTATCTTGATAAATTAATTTTAAATTTTGAATTTAGAATTGTTTCACACGGAGGGATGGGGAGAGATAGGGGGAGTTTATTAAGATAAGGGGGAATGGCGGAAGGAATGATGTATATTTGCAGAATATTCATTAAAAGGTAAATATTCATTAATAGAATGGCATCGGTAAAAGTAAAGTTCCGACCTTCTTCAGTAGCTGAGAAGGAAGGTATCATCTACTATCAGATCATACATGAGAGAGTCCCTCGTCAATGCTTGACCGAATACCGCATCTTCTCATCGGAATGGGATTCCAAAAAGGAGTGCATAGTTTCTAAGCCTAAAAATGAGAGGATAGATTTTTTAAAGTCAATAAGAGAAAGGATAAGATGGGATATTGAGCACTTCAACAAGATAATCCGGAGATTGGACAATGAGGTGATGGTCTATTCTGCTGATACAGTCATCGAAGAATTCAACAGGACTTCTTCGGAAAACTCACTGTTCCATTTTATGCAAACATCGATTGCGAGGTTACAAAATAATGGAAAAACAAGGACTGCCGAGACCTACGCCGCCACGCTGAGAAGTTTCAAGAAATACCGAGCAGGAGAAGATTTGCATCTTGACTCCTTGACATCCAATATAATGGAGGGATACCAGGCATGGCTTCAAAAGCGAGGGGCCTCACCCAATACAATCTCCTTTTATATAAGGATAATCAGAGCCGTCTACCACAGAGCTGTGGAGGAAGACATAATAGAGCCACGTCATCCCTTTCGACGAGTCTATACAGGAGTTGAGAGGACAGCAAAACGGGCACTTCCTCTCTCAACGTTAAAGAAAATCAGGAAACTTGATCTGACCCTAAAACCGGATCTGCAATATGCGCGTGACATGTTTATGCTGAGCTTTATGCTGCGAGGGATGAGTTTCATCGACATGGCAATGCTTAAGAAAAGTGACTTGCAAGAGGGATATATCACTTACCGGCGCAGAAAGACAAGACAACAACTGACCATTGAGTGGACAAAGGAAATGCAGCAGATATTGGACAAATATCAAGATAATAATAGCGAATTCCTTCTTCCAATCATTCGGAAAAGTCAATCAAAGCTACGCTATGCGTATAAGAACGTGGGGGAGAAAATCAATCGCGGATTAAAGAAGATAGCCACTATGGTGGGAATCAGCATGCCATTGACAATGTATGTCGCTCGTCATTCATGGGCATCCATAGCGAAGGCCGAAGGAGTGCCCTTGAGCATCATCAGCGAGGGGTTGGGGCATGAGAAGGAATCTACGACACAGATATATCTGTCTACGCTTGACACGACAATGGTTGACAAGGCTAATGGTATGATATTGGGGTTATTGTGATGCTTCATGCAAGACCGTTGGTCTTGCCACTCAACCGAAAACACCGATATAGAAAGAGAATTGATAAGAGGGAGAATAAAATTGGATTAGGCCTTGGGTTCCGGAAGTGGAATCTAAGGCCTGAATGTTTAGCAAAAATACGAATCTCTTGCCTAGAGATACCTATTTT
>CAZWJO010000194.1:0-3821 GCA_964634905.1 uncultured Sangeribacter sp. | reverse complement strand
GCAAACATCATAATATTACATAAGAAAAATTTATTTTTTTCGTTTCTTATACAGCTACGCTCCATTGCGGGCAACATAATAATGAATCTTTCCACAATTATTAAGATATTTTCCGAGATCTTCAAATCGGCAATTCGACTCGTGGCACTGGTGGCTTTCGTCAGCAGTGCTTCTTCCGTATCTGCCAAGTGGGGAGATAAAGTGCCCAATCGGCAATATGCCGACTTGAAACGTTGGCATTGGGGGTTCTCGGTCGGCACTCATGTGCAAGACCTCTCTTTTACTCATTCTGGGTTCATCTCAGAAGATGGACGCCAATGGCAGATGGAGGTGCCCAACTTCTCCCCGGGATTCAATGCCACTGTACTTGGGGATCTTTGTCTGCATAGATATTTCAATCTTCGCCTTTCGCCTGGTATGTATTTTGGATCAAAGACTGTGCACATGCTTGACTATAACAGCGGAGAGAAACTAATGCAAGACATCAAGAGTGCATTGGTAGTGATCCCTCTCGATCTAAAGATTTCCGGAGATAGGATGCATAATACTCGTCCTTACGTCACTGCAGGAGTGATGGGTGTTCTCGACATCTCGAAGAAACGTTCTGACCCCATAGTCAGCAACACCTTCGATACCATGCTTACTGTCGGATTGGGATGCGATTTCTATCTCCCCTTTTTCAAGTTGTGTCCTGAGATAAAGTTTTGCTTTGGTCTCACTGATATCTTGAAGCATGACCGACCCGATCTTGATGAGAATCCTGCAACAATGCAGATAACTCAATCATTGACCAAGATGAAGAGCAATATGGTGGTACTCTCCTTTTATTTCGAATAGATGGATAAGTCGCTTTACATACTACGCACCTTGGCTATAACATTTTTAGGTGTCATTTCTGTTCTTCTCCCATTGTCAATGAGGGGGCAGAGCGATCCTCTTTACTCCCAAGCTTGGGCTTTGCCCACGCTTTATAATCCTGCGGCTGCGGGCTCGACCGACTTCTTGCGTATCCGTGGAGCTGCGCGTTTGCAATGGATTGGCATTCAGAATGCGCCCAAAAGTTTTACGGGGGCGGCTGATATACCATTCAAATTTTTTGGCAGAAGATGGGGCGGTGGCGTCAATGTCACACAAGAGGAAATCGGCCTCTTCAGCAATACCTACGCCAATGGCCAGATTAGTGGAAGATTGAAAAAATTATTTGGTGGAGAACTCACTATTGGTATCCAAGTGGGATATTTCGGGTCGAGTTTCAGGGGCTCAGAGGTCTACATCCCCGACGATGACGACTATCATGATTCCAACGACCCTTCCATTCCTAATCAAGATGTAGGAGGTGGCACTGTCGACTTCGGTATAGGTCTTCAATATATACATCCTAAATTCCATGTGGGTGTTTCAATCCTTCATCCTTCTTCTCCCAAGGTAAAGTTGAACACAAAGGGAACTACTTCTTCGAGTGCCACATCAGACAACCATGAATTCGAAACTTATGTGTCCAGGACACTCTATCTTACTGCTGGAAGCAATATTTCGATAAAAAATACGTTAATAGAATTGCAGCCGGATCTCATTGTCGCCTCCGACTTGAAAAATGTGGCGGGGGTGTTGTCGCTCAAAGGATGGTACAACAAAATGATTTTCGCTGGCTTAGCCTATAGATGGGATGATGCTGTCAGCATCAATCTCGGGGCAGAATTTAAGAACTTCCTTCTCGGGTATTCATACGATATTCCCACTTCGCGGATACTAAAGGCATCGAGCGGAAGCCATGAGATAACGGTTGGCTACCGGCTGAAACTTGACTTCAACGGCAAAAACCAAAACCGCCACAGAAGCATAAGACTAATGTGACAATATATAACGCAATCAATACAACCTCTTTTATATAAATGAGAATTTCAGACACCAAAAATATCAGAAACGCGTGTATGTGCCCTGCTATCAAGGCTACATGCATTGCTGCTGCTATGTTTTCGCTTGCAAGTTGCTCTTCGCTAGGACACGGAGGAGCCGGCGGCGAAGTGACCGGAGTTGGGGGCAGCTCATTCGCCGAGCCGGTGCCATACGGCATGGTGCTCGTAGATCGTGGTGGATATGCCATGGGTGCGGCAAAAGATGACTCAGTCTGGGGAGTCAAGGCGAATCCCCGTGGTGTGTCGGTGGATGCTTTCTGGATGGATGAAACCGAAGTGACAAATTCCAAATACAAGCAGTTTGTGCTTTGGGTCCGCGATTCCATCATCCGTGAGCGTCTTGCTGATCCTGCCTACGGCGGTAATGAGGCTTTCAAGATCGAGGAAGATAAGGAAGGAAACCCAATCACTCCTTATCTTAATTGGAACAAGGCAATTCCTTGGAAAAATGCAAACGAGGATGAGCAGCGTGCCATAGAAAGTGTCTACCGCACAAATCCTATTACAGGGCAGCGCGAACTCGATCCAACTCAGCTAAATTATCGCTATGAAATCTTCAATCATACCGAAGCGGCTAAACGTAAGAACCGTCTTGATCCTACCCGCCGTGACTACAATACAGACAATCCAATAAGCTCTGAATTGCCGATCATTTCGAAAGATACTGCCTATCTCACCGACGAAGGTGAGATCATACGTGAGACCGTAACTCGTCCCCTGACTGGCGATTTCGATTTCCTCAATACTTATATAGTGAATGTATATCCCGACACTACTGCATGGATCAACGATTTTGACAATGCATACAATGAGCAGTATACTCGTCTTTACTTTTCCAATCCCGGATATAATAACTATCCTGTAGTTGGAGTAAGCTGGGATCAGGCTAATGCCTTTGCCAACTGGAGAACAGACTATCTGCGACGTAGCCTTGGCAAAGAGGGGGTATATATAGAGCCATATAGGCTTCCGACTGAAGCCGAATGGGAATATGCTGCTCGTGCCGGCAACTCCGAGAGCTCATTCCCATGGAGCGAAACTCTCCCTATGGATGAGCGTGGTTGTTTCTATGCCAACTTCAAACCGGGAGATGGCGACTACGTGCGTGATGGGCACATTATCACTTCTCCTGTTGGCACTTACCAAGCAAATGATTTCGGACTCTTTGATATGGCTGGTAATGTCAGTGAATGGACTTCGACGGCTTTCACCGAAAGTATAGACAGGCTTACGAGCGATGTCAATCCGGAATATCGCTATAATGCTGCAATCGAAGATCCATATAAGATGAAGCGCAAGATAGTGCGCGGAGGTAGCTGGAAAGATGTAATGCACAATCTCCGTAGCGATCTCCGTCAATGGGAATATCAGAATGAGCAGCGCTCATATATAGGATTCAGATGTGTCCGTTCTCAGATAGGATTCGCTAAAGGTACTCAGAAGAAAAAATAATTCACAGACCAAACAATAATCATTCCAATGGTCAAGATACGCAAATACGCCAACTTCATTGAGCGCTTCCTTCATGGCGAAAAGGGGCAGCGCTTCTTCAACATCGCTTATTCTATAGGTGCCGCTGTGGTCATCTGGGGTGCTCTGTTCAAGATTCTCCATCTTCCAGGTGGTAGCACCCTGCTTTGTATAGGTATGGGCACTGAGATTGCCATGTTCCTTCTCACCGCTTTCGACCGCCCTCCAAAAGATTATCATTGGGAAGATGTTTTCCCTGTCCTTGACACTCATGCTCCGGAAGATCGTCCTGACCTGAGCGGGCATGGAGGAGGTTTCGTTGGAGTTGCCGGTAGTGGTGTCTCAGGAAACTTTTCAGGTGGAAGTGATTCCGGTGAAGTCGCAGGAGGTGGCATATCCGGAGGTGGCGTTTCCGGAGGAGGCGTTGTCGGTGGA
>CAZWJO010000193.1:0-3852 GCA_964634905.1 uncultured Sangeribacter sp. | reverse complement strand
GGGTAATGAAGTTGGGTTGGTGTTTAAGTAGTATGTACCAATCCACAAGACGCTCCTAACTTTTCTAATAAAGAAATGGCTTCTTCGGCCTTTGTTTTTGAAAGACATGTCGGAGAAAAATATGGAAGAGTCTGCAAAACACTTGAGAATGAATTGGCTGAACGATTGAAATATTTTGACAACACATCTGCAACTTTCATTCGATTTTTACCACAATTCGCAATACGGATTCCATATTTTGCGGTGTCTGAGGTCTTTGAGGAATCGTTTTGTTGAAAACTCATAGGGCGACCGTTAGATCTTTGAGAGTTAGGAACGACAATTTTTTTACCTTTTCTTATTTCTACAGTAGCTCCCTTGCTTTCAAGTTTATACTTTAAAGCATCAGCTTCGTCTAATGAAGAAAATGATGCCACAAATATTGGTGCTTCACGTTCTATCCGTGCAGAAGTAGTATTAGAAATGAAAGCCTTGTTATACTCAAAAACTATTGCATTTGCCGCAATCGGACAAAATGTAACCCAGACAGAATAATTTGTTGATGAAGAGCTCTCATTTTCGAAATGTAGTAAAGTATCTAATTTTGCTATCTTTTGGTTTAATTTCTCAATAATAGTTTGCCGTTCAGTTAATTCTTTTTGAAGTCGCTTATTATCCTTCTGCATTGTGACCATGTCACTTTGATAATTAGCCACCTCTTCTTTTAATTTTTCTTCACGAGCATTAGATAAAGACAATTCTTCTTCTCGTTTTTTACAAATATCATTTAGTTTTTCAATTTTCACTTTTGCTTGACAAATCACTTTGAAATCTTTATCAGATTTTTCCTTTAACCTTGAGTATTCATCGTTCAGATGTTTTAGTTCTTTTTCCAAAGAAAGAATAAGTTCTTTTAACCCAATAGATGAATTTGACTCTTGTTTAAGCTGAATATAGGCATTGTAAATCGAAGTATAGATGCCTTTGAAATTATCCTGATCATTATTCAAATATGACAACTCTGGCAATCCCTCCAAAGGAGATACGGGCCAGCCACATGTAGCGCAAATTTTTTCCTTTAGGGAAAGTGAATTGTGGCATATCGGGCACTCTCGGTTTGTAATATCTAATTCTGTGAGAATATTGTTGATTTTGTCAGCGTCTACCTGTAAAGAAGCTTCTGATTTTTTATATTCATCAGCTACCACTTCCAGTTTTGATTTCAGCTCTGCTATTCTTCGAGCTTTTGCCTTTTCTTCCTCTCTCTTTCTCTCTTCCTCCTCTCGTTTTTTCTTGATTTCATTCTTACGCTCTATGGATTCAGGCGTTTCTACATACTTCATCAGATTTTGACGGTAATCATCAAATTTGAAAGATTCATATTTCCATAGATCCATTGGAATGTCGTCGGTGGATACATCCTTCAATATAGTCAGGATATTACCCTGCTTCTTTCCTTTCAGTTTTGCATTGATAAACATATCCCATTCATATTCGACCCATGTAGACTCAATAAATTTAGGGTCAGAGGCAAATACGATAATATGGTAGGCTTCCTTAAGAGCTTTTGAAATTGCGCGTCGATATTCAGACTCTCCCAATCGTCTTAATTCACGCGATGCAAGAAAAGCATTTATCCCAAGATTCTTAAGATAATCATATATTTCTCCCGCATACTTATAATCTTCACTTTTGCAGGATATGAAAACGTCGTAAGTTGCCATTGCAATTCTGTGTATACTATGAAAAACTATTATATGTATCAGTAGATGAGAATAAATTGTAAAGTTACAAATTTTTTTTGATATTCTTGTGAAAAAATTGATATTTTTTATTGGAGTGCTCGTCTTAGAATGATTTGGCCGCCGCCTCAACTCAGTAAGAAAGGACAGAGTGAGGAGAAATTTCATTAAGGGCTGCTCTTCGGTGCGGCTAGATGGGCCGTGAGTCGCTTCTTGATTGTAGGTAGATGATAGGTTGCAATGGTTTTAGGGGAAAGAAGGGGTGTGACTTGGAATTTGGTTTGTAGGATGAAATGGATGAACCGACGGTTGGGAAGCCGTCGGTTACATAGGGAGAAGGCATGGGTCGCTTCGAGATAATTTATGGGATATCTGATTAACTCAACTTTCGCAAGCTCAAGTTGAAGGTTATAAGGTTATTGGGTTAAAAGGTTATGATTTGACTGATAAATTATGATATTTTTATGCCTTTACAACTGGTAGGCTTAACCCCTTAACCTCTTAACCTATAACCCTTAAGTTGAGCTTGCGAAACTTAAATGATAATTGGTAAAGGATAAGATTTTTATTCTACAAATTTGTAGTACCACCATTTTTTGATCAGGGGGGAGTGGAATATTCTAATGCCTCCATTTTGGCGCACTATATAACCATCGTGCTCAAGCATATTGAGTATTAGATTAAATTTGGAATTGGCTTGCATGGAGGTTTCGTTTGCATATTGTGAATAGATATTGAGGAGGTCGGCTCTTGAAAGCCCATTGTCAGCCATACTTAGGGAATTTAAAAGCAGTTCGGCCCTTTCTCTATATCCATTGTATTCGGAAAGTCGTTCGTACCAAGTACTAAGTTCATCGTTATGTGATATTTGATCAAAGGCATCATCTATCATTTTCTCAGTGATACCATTTCTCACATCCGTATAGTTCTTTATTGTGGAGAAGATAAGTTGGATAAAGTAGGGTATATACCATTCTATCTTATCAAGGATATATTTTACAACCCTTTTAGAAACCGGTAGGTTTAATGATTGTGCCAATGCCATAGTCAAACCTTCGGCTTCCTCTTTCGATAGAGCATCAAAATCAAAGGACACCATATCGTTTATGGTCATTGACAGATTTCTCATGCTCGTGAAGTTGTGAAGACCTACCGATCCGCAGAATATCCATCGAATCTTAGTGTCCGTGACTTGTCTAAGGCTTCTTAACCAGTTAAGAAGGAATCCAACATTTTTATGAGATAGATCGTCTTTATCTATGCTATTTAAAAACAAGGGAAGTTCATCAATTACTACAAGAGTATTCTTTGAGTGATTGATGGATTCAGACAACAGTGAATATAGATTTTGGGATGTCTCTGGATGTGAGAAGTCTATTTTTATTGGACCAATGCCCTTTACTCCCTCAATAATGCGGTTTAGGAATCCACCGGCAGCATCCATGGCATGATTCCATATCTTAGACTTTTCAAATTTATTAATGAGAATGTTTATGAATTCCTCTTGAGACTGCACACCTTCAAGATCAATGTATACACAATTCCAGCCATCTTTCTTTTTATCTTCGACCAGTCTTTTTGCAAATGAAGATTTTCCAATTCTTCTTGGTGCTGATAAGACCAAAGAATGATTGGTGTCAAGATAGTCGTGAGCTTGTGCGAGTTCTTTAACCCTTCCGTAGAAATCATCTCCGGTCACAGGAGGTCCAACTTTATTTGAAATAGCCATAGATTATCATTTTTGTTTTTGCAAAGATATATAAAAATTTTAAGATAGAAAAGAAATAATACAAGAGATCTAATACTCAAGAAAAGATTTTTGTATAGGATAAGACATAATTCCTTTCTGTGAGTTGCCGCTCAATACTGGTAAAATAAGTTAGCTTTAGACGCTCTTGGACGCATGCGGAGCATGCTCTATTACTTAGTTTGCCAGTAAAACCGTAGACAGTAATGTCTGCTTTCCATGGTGCGAGGTGGTTATTTTCCGACATTGAGCTGATGCTCGGAGTTAACAAGATAATCAGCCCTCCGGGCTTAGACCAAGCTGGTGTTGAGGCTCGGGGCGTGAGTTGTGGTGAGGATATGGGGATATAATCTGAAATAAAGTTAAATAAGTTTAATATAGTGT
>CAZWJO010000192.1:0-3901 GCA_964634905.1 uncultured Sangeribacter sp. | reverse complement strand
AATTGCTGCGAATCTTGTTTGTGCATTTAGCGAGAGTACTATATAATTCAGATTTTTTGATAGCCATAAACGAAGAAAAGATAATTTCTAATTATATTATGCAATGTTAATGTTGAAGATCATAGCATAGCTACAATCTTATGGCTTGCTTGAGATTTTCTTGGGCTTTTTTGCAAAAAAGAGGAATGGTGAACCGGATGTTAGTTTACTATTGAATACGACATCATTCAATTCGATCTCTTCTCCTTCCGAAAAGAAATTTCTTGAATTAGAAATCAAACAATCATCAACAAACCACTCATTGCCCGATTTGCACAATATGCCATGATGACCTTCAAGGATGCTGGGATTCTTTATCCATTTCGCAGTGTTCTGCGCTTTGTCCTTATGATATTCGGCATATTTGCCAAATGCTTTGATTATACGGCACATTAGTAGAGCGCAACCGGCATATTCATCGCGGTTATCCTCATTCAGAGTAACATCATTCTCATTATAGTCGTTGGCTGACTCATGGGATCCGACATTGGTTGAAGTGAGAATCGTAATTAACATGCTTGATTCAGAAACATCAAGGATTCGTTCGTTTGCGAATCCGAAACGATATGGTAAATCTATTGGATTTTCCCCACAAAGAAATCTACTTGCTTCCATGCACTTGACGTTTCCTCCAGCAATAGTTTCTTCCGGTATAATGCCTAATTCCACACCTGCACGTACCAAACATTCAAAAATACGCCGGATAGGATTCCCCGCAAATGAATATCCGATATATTTTTGAGGCTCATAGAAGGCATCCAGTAGATGCAGTAAGAATTTACGAGAATGTCCCTTGATTAAAGAATGTATACCCAGATATTGCAGTGTATCCCTATGCCGGGCCAATGCGATATTATGAACTTGGTGCGAGCAGACCTCCTTGATTTTTTTAAGCAGATCCATTTCATTTGGACTGGAGGGATTGCCGAACTCATCTGAGAACTCTTTTGAGAAAACATTTGGACGTGTCTTGGTGTAGACAAGCTCTCCCCAGTTTTCTATATACTGACTGCGGTATGATTCTATGATCGTTGTTACATCTGAAAAACGATTCATAGTGCCAGCAGAAAGAATATACCAGGGACGGACCGTATGGTGTTTAGCGAAGATTAGCAGCATTTCGACAACAGCAATGTGCAAAAAGCTGTCATTACCTACAGTTTCTCTTTTCCGAATCTTGCAATAAGCATCAAAAACAACTGCGTCAATCTCCTCAATATATTGATTTAGATAGGATGATGCTGTTTCCCAGTCTTCATAGTGTGTCATAACTATTCCTTCTGAGGCTGCCACTTTCTCAAATGAAACTTTGAAATTGGGGTCATCTTCTATCCAAAGAACTCGATATTGTAAATTTTCACTCATTTTCAATGGATTTGAATGTTAAACGATATTCGACTGGAAATTCTGAGGATGAATCAAGCTTTATTTCCAATTCGCCTCCGAAATCTTTCATGAGGTGGCTTATTTCATATCCCCCGATACCACAATGGTGACGTAAATCAGATGATTCGCCATAAGTAATCATCTTCTGCGGTGTCATATCTGGGGGGCAAGACACACCATTATTGGAAATTGACAGAATGAAACTCCCATCTGCCGTTTCTATCTCAATTTTAATGATGTTCTCATGTGATTGTTTGTTCCCAAATCCATGCGAACATGCATTGCTTACTATATTATTAAGAATCATCTGTAACACATCATATGGGAAGTAAATTACGCGTACTTTGTTGCTGATGGAAGTCTCGTCGGCTGAATCGATCCGGTTATCGGTCAGTTCATAGTGAAATATCGGCGATTGATGAGTATTGAGGTATTCATCAATGAACTGATCAAGATATATTGCTGTAGGTGTCGCTTTATATCCTCTGTCAAACTTGTCGACTTGTGTGGCCAAACGGCCAAAACACATTTTAATATTATCCAATATGGCGCCAATATTTGTGTCTGTTCCCGGGAGAATAGCATTTTCAGCAATATATTTGCCATTTGCTCGTGCCTGCTCCAGAAGTGTCCACCAGCTCCCCAATGTTCCAATAGTCTGCCCCATGGCGTGACGTTTGATGTGGACATCTTTTCGATAATCACTTTGAATAGAGGAAAGTCCGACATGCAGCTCTGCGACCTTTAGTTTTTGGGCATCCTGTATGATGCGTCTTTGTTCCTCCAGTTTTTTACATACAATTTTGAGGTTATGAATAGCATAAGGTACAGAGTTCTGGGAGTAGTTAAGACCGAGAACTTTTAATTGATCAGACATATACGGCTTTGTCAACTCCAATAGCAAGTAATCTATATCCATCATACTATCATCTTTATAAGCATAAAGATTAGCACTCATTGGAAGTGGAATCCCATTGAATTTGAATCGTCCCAAGCAGAATTTATCATTGCTAATTGCAATGATGATGGCATCCTCGGAAAGTTCAACATAACGGGATGTGGTTTTTGATGACGGTTTCCCGATAAAGGTAAAATCATAGGTGTCAGATAAGTCTTTTATCCCTACTATGTCTTTAGTTTCTCCTAATTTAACCCTTTGTGGTTGCATTTCAATTGGTTGCAAAAAAGCAAACAATGGGGCGGCATGAGCATCTGAGGATATTACTGGCAATAAATTCTCCACAATGAATTTCCCGGGATTTAAATCCGTATCAATCGAATTAATAATCTCATCTATTGTTACGTCCTTGACATATTTCCCGTGTCTACTGCGAATAAGATTTTTAGCCTCTTCAAGATTTAGTTCGCTACGACCTCGACCCATATTTATTGCACAGTTGACAAGCGAAATAAAAGTGATATTTTCTTCGTCCCAATCGGCTCTCGATTTATCTAATACAATAATTAAAGAAGTAATTTGAGTTCCATTTAAAACGCCAGACGGCAATGATATTACCTTATCGATATAGTTTCTGTTTAGCAACTCTTTTCGTAGCCATTCGCTTTTTGGGGAATATGCAAATGATGATGGAAGCAAAATAATTGCTTTTTTAGAATCAGGATTCTCTATAAAAGACTCAACTATCAGTTCGTGAACATATTTGGAACGACAGGGAACGTCTCCATACAGTTTTTTTATAGGAAAGTTTAAAGGTGGAACTGTAATTATATTTTCCGCATTTTCAGGATACTCCCATTTATCAGCCATACTTATTTCCTCCACAGACTGTTCTCGTCCGTGAATAGCCAACAACATGTTGCTTATGATGGATGCTTCTAGAGAATACTCTCTTCCGCGATATTTTATGTCGGAAAATTCCGAGGTAACAGCGTAGCTTATAATCCCGGCAAATGGATCAACTACATCATCCATACCTCTTTCCCATGCGAGGAATGCGATCAATCTTGCAAGATTATTGTTAATCAAAAATTGACATGATGATTTCCCTATATGTTCTATTGCAAAACTGATTATAGAATCTGCCAACTCAGATCTTTTTACTTCATCCGAAATATCGAAACTTTGAAGAGCCTCAATCAAGTGAAGCATCCCTGCCTCGGATAACATCAGGACATCCTCATAAAAGATGCTTTTAGTAAATGGATCAACTTTTGAACCGGGAATCTCATTACGTAATGTGTAAATATCCTCGTGATAACCATCCAGATTAAGTTTCGATTTTGAGGATATATAAATAAGACATAGGAACTCCTTGGCGATTTCGATAATATCTCGAAATTCGCCGGTACGGTTAAGAGCGTTCATTACTTTGTTAACCTTCTCCTGAAGTGCGCTGTTGCTCATATAGAAACGGATCTTTAAGAATTACACTGCAAAGTTACGACCTAAGATTGTACTATGACTACAATCTTTCATAAATTTTAGCCATTCCTTCTGATATTAGCTTCATTTGCA
>CAZWJO010000191.1:0-3930 GCA_964634905.1 uncultured Sangeribacter sp. | reverse complement strand
GAGCGCTGACGCGGAGCTCAATCCACATGTCTTGTTCTACCCAATAGAACTTCTTTGTGTGCAGGTTCACATTGAATCTGCGTTTGGTACGGCGCTTTGAGTGAGATACGTTATTGCCGACCGACGCTTTTTTGCCTGTAATCTGACAAGTCTTTGACATGACTGAGGTTTGTTTTTTACTTCTATAAAAATTTAACTTTCGGATTGAGGCGGCCATCACAGTCTCATATCGCCGGGCGGCGCATCATTTTGCCCGACTTTTAAGGATGTGCCACAAATCGGATGCAAAATTACTAAATTTTTCTCATTCATGCAAATATTTATGGGATTTTTTTCTTAAAATTTTTTCATAAATCCTCAATTGTCATTGCTTAACCCTATTAACCGTTATAACCTTATTAACCTTCAACTTGAGCTTGCGAAAGTTGAGTTAGAAATTATCTGGTGGCTTGAAAGGAGATGCTTTTGAACATGAAGATTGGGAGTGTGCCTCCTACTACCATTCCAAGCAGTATGAAAAGGCATGTCAATCCGTTGTTCGCAAAAAGATAAAAATAATGATCAAACTCAGATTCCGCACTATGGGAAAGGCACATCATTAGCCCTCCAAATGCTTTATAGGCATATATGCCCGGGATCATCGGGAGTAAAGATGGGAAAAGACACGTTTCAGCAGGCATCTTTCCGCATGGTGATAGCAAGACTGCGAGTGTACCGACAATGAAGGCTGCAATTGTGCTCGCCGCTACAATATGCATATTGAAGAGAGAGGAATTAAGCATAAGGAAGCGGGCTGAATGTCCCACTGCTGCGATGATGGCGCAAAAGAGATAAGCTTTCTTAGGCGGATTGCTTATGGCGGCAAACCCGATGGCTGCGATGGCTGCAAACAGAGCATCTTGTAGAACTTGCACTAACATGGCTAAAACATACTTAATTTCATTAACAACATTCCCCCACAGAGTCCTAACGACAAGCAACATGTCAAGACCACAGCATGCACAAATCTTCCGAATGCACAGATATAATGTCCGTTCAGTAAGTCACTGAAAGAATTAAGGAATGGAATGCCAGGTACGAGATAAAGTACACTTGTTCCGACAGCGATATCGGGAGTGTGGCCAATACTGAATAAGGTAGCTGTGCCTGCAATCACTGACGATATAAATGCACAGATGATAAATGTCAATCTGGCGTCAAATTTATAAGATGTCAGAAGCTGCTTGAGATAGAATCCTACTAAAGTAGAAAGAAAAACGATTCCAACTGCCGCCCAGTCTCCCGTAAAAAGTCGACAGAAAGCTGCATTAGCACTTGAAGCCAGCAACAACACAAGGTATTTATTAGCTTTGGGAGTAGTGATAATCTGTTGAAATTCTTTTTTTGCTTCTTTAAATCCTATTTTTTCATCTGCCATCTTCCAGCTTAGGCGACTTAGACTTGTATTGATTTCAAAGCTAATTGGCATCGGATGCGTTGCTATTATATAGGTGTAACTGTCAGAATGGTCAGGGAAATATACAGTCATGTGAATATGTCTGGGTAGAATAGTCATTTCTGCCTCACACCCCATGGTTTTTGCCATTCTGTGTACATTTAGTTCAAGACGTATAGACGTGGCCCCGCTTCCGAGGAGCCACGCCGAATATTCTGAGAGAAAGAGGCAGATTTCTTTTAAAGATAAATTTTCCCCTTTTTCACTTTCTGGGAGAAGAGATGTCGTAGGAAGGGTTTGCTCAATACTTGACATTTTTCAAAAGTTTGTCTCTTTTAGACACCATTTTCTCTGGACGCACGTGGTCAGTATCCTTTTGAAAGAGTCTAACCGAAATTAGAACTGTCATCGCCACTACGATGATTCCCCATACGATTAAGATGTCGAGTGCTGCCATAATCAAAGAGACTTAAGGGTTAATACTGGTTTTCTTTGTGAATCACTAAAGAAGTTTTTCACTTGCAATGTTAAAACGATATAAATATCCTAAAAGTTTTCTAAACACAATTACGATTTCATTAAAGAATTGTGACATCAAAATAAACTCTCAGATCTCATGATATTCTTATCGGAGTTTATCAAAATAAGGCAGCCATTTTTAATCCTTATTCTGCACTAACTGAAGTTGTTTCGACTTATTTTTTATTAGTCGGAGCCTAAGTCGAAACAACTTCACTATCTTTATTGTGGTAAAGATTCGTGAAAACCTTTTACTGTTCAATCTTGAATACTAATGAGGTTTTGAAGTCCGATACATCGGGACATTGGATGATAAGTTCGTCTTCATTTTGAGAAAAATTGATCTTTTCTTTGCTACCAAGAAGAGAGATATTCTTCACTTTATCGCTTACTACGCTTCCAAGTGATTTAATTCTCAATTCTTCTCCTGATTCAGGTACGGTCATGCTAAAAGCATATAATGCATTATCCTTTCCAACCGTGAATCGGAAATCTTTAGATGAGAACTTAAAGTCTGCATGATGTTTGCCGAGACCTCCTCCGGGAAGCGTTCGCAGTTTCCCTTTGTCATTCAGTTCTCCTTCTCCAAAAGTATGCCATGCTCGACTACCATATACAGCTTGTCCGTTGATATTCATCCATTCACCGACTTCCTCCAACATTTTGACACAATCTTCTTCTATTGAACCATCCGGTAGCAAACAGATGTTGAGAGCCGCATTGCCATCCCTGGCTATTGACTCTATGATGTATCGTATCATCATGCCTGAGTCGTATGTAAATCCGGGAGCATAAAACCAATCACCAACCGGTGCCTCTCGAATCCAAGGTTGTGAAGAGTTGATGGAGTCAGGAAAATCAAATTCAGCAGTATTTACTGCTCCATTTGTTGGATTTCTAAATTTAATGATGCTGAATGTATCTACTTTTCCTCTCTTTTTTAATGTACGGTTGTAATAGTCAGCCATTACTACAGGCATGGCATTGCACTTAAAGCCGGTTCCGGTGCCATCCCCCGTGAAAGGACCCTGTACAGTCCCATCAGTATAAATGAAATCAGGGGAGTAGTTTTCTACTACATCCATCATCCTCAGCACCCACTGGGTCGCATACCATTTGGCATAGTCAAGATGACGGCTGAAGATACCCGGATTTGGTGGCGACCATGGACTTTGCGCTTTTTCTTCCACTGATTCATATTCCCTTAAATCGATTCCATAAAGCAGCCTCGGGTCGTAACCTTCCCACCATTTTCCTTTACCGTCAGCAAGCGTCAAGTGTCCGTCGTAAGGCACTCCGGCTTTTTCTCCTGCACTGTCATGTCCGAAGGCCGTTTGCCACCACCACCAAGTATATTCATGATGGAAGGTCACTCCGTATCGCATTCCTATACTATTGCATGCTTCCGACCATTCTTGAAGAAGGTCTCGTTTCGGGCCGATATTCACTGAATTCCATGGCTGATATTGGGAATTCCAGAGATCATAATTATCATGATGTACCCCTTGAATCATTAGGAATCTTGCCCCTGCTTTATGATAAAGCTGGGTGAGATATTTGGGATCAAGCTTGGTTGGATTCCAATCCTTGAGGACATCCTTATATCCTACCTCTGAGGGATGTCCATATCTCTGCAAATGATTCTTATAGGCATGATGTTTTTCTTTATATAGATGCCGAGCATACCAGTCACCGCTTTCTCCGGCAGACTGCGGACCGAAATGAACCCAGATTCCGAATTTTGCATCCCTTAGCCATTCTGGTGTACCCGGATAGTTACTCTCGATAGATTCCCAATTAGGTTTGAATGGTCCATCTGCAATAGGAATATCCAAAATCACTTCATCAAAACTATCTAAAGATCCCAATGGGACACTCCCAACAGGAAGTGATTCGGACACTTCCGGCATCGGGGGCAATTGTGGAAGCTGACTTTCCTTGTAGTCTTTTTCTGTAGCTTGGGTATCATTAGCTGA
>CAZWJO010000190.1:1261-4293 GCA_964634905.1 uncultured Sangeribacter sp. | reverse complement strand
GGCCTTGAATGTAATAGCCTTGTCGACGAGCGTCGTGATCCTTACACTTCTTCTAAGGCTGCCGCCGAACTCCTCAAGCAACTTTATGACACATACGGCGACTGGAGCCTTGCAATTGCTGCCTACAACTGTGGGCCAAGCACTGTCAACAAGGCAATCCGACGTGCCGGCGGCGACACTTCTAAAGCTGATTTCTGGAAAATTTATCCCTATCTTCCCGACGAGACACGCGGATACGTTCCCATGTTTATCGCAGCTAACTATGTGATGACATATTATCCCAAGCATAACATCAACCCTGTGCTACCTACTAAACCTATTGTAACAGATACTGTCGGAGTGTCTGATCGCATACATTTCGACCAGATTGAGGCTGTCCTTGCTATCCCTAAAGATGAACTAAGGATTCTTAATCCACAATATAGGGAAGACATTATTCCCGCAACTCAGGAACGCGCATATATGATTGTGCTCCCTTCCAAGCAGATCCACGCTTTTCTTATGAGCTACGACCAAATTGTCGCTTATCAAGCCGACAAATATGGCCGGAGAATTACCGCCGAACCCGGACAAGCTTCAGAGGCTGACCAATTGTTGACGTCTGCTGACCAATCTGGACAGGAAGCTGAAGATTTCTCTATCGCGCCTGCTTCCTCCACTACCGTTTCCCACAAGGTGGCAAAAGGGGAAACACTTACTTCTATCGCTACAAAATATGGAGTCCAAGTCGCTGACATCAGAAGTGCCAACAATCTCCGTCGCAATGCCGTCAGAGTTGGTCAAGTGCTGACCATCAATGGAGTCGCTCCCGATAAGGCTGCTTCTGCACGGGAAGAAGCGACTGCAAACATGCTCGCTTCTCAAGAACAAGCACAAGAGGCTACTCAGTCATCTCAGCAAACTCAAGCTCAAAAGAAGGCTCAGAATCCAACTTCTAAAAATAGCCATAAGAAAGATTCTACTCAGGCATCCACAAAGAATTCTAAGAAGAAGGCTACCCAGACTACCACTGCAAAGAAAGCCAAGACCACCACTCATACTATCAAGAGCGGTGAAAATCTGGGACGCATTGCCAAAAGGTATGGAGTCTCTGTCGACGAAATTAAGAAGGCTAATGGAATGAAGAGCGACGCTATCCGTGCGGGTGCAACTCTCAAGATCCCTTCTAAGAAGTAATAAGTCTCCACATGAAAGATTTCATACGGTTTCTTCGTCGCTTTGCCCGTCCTTATGTCGGCACTCTTTCTCTCAGCGTGATTTTCAATCTGCTGAACGGTGTCATGACGGTCTTCTCGTTTGCATTCATCATCCCTATTCTCCAGGTGATTTTCGGATTGCAAAGAGGCGTATACCATTTCAAGCCTTGGGATTCTCCTGATTTGGTGGATACCGTAACCAACAATTTCTACTATTTCACGGGTCACATAATCGACACTCAGGGCACATCACGCGCTCTTGCCTACCTCGGTGCCATATTCATAGTCATGACGTTCATTAAGGTCATGACCGGCTACCTCAGCGAATACTTCACAATCCCGATGCGCAACGGCGTGGTTCGCGATATCCGCAATACGATGTATGCCAAGATTCTATCTCTTCCCATCGGATATTTCAGCAATGAAAAGAAAGGAGATATTATGTCGCGTATGAGCGGAGACGTGACAGAAGTCGAGGCTTCCGTGATGTCGTCACTCTACGCTCTTTTCCGCTACCCTATCCTAATCATCATCTATCTCGCTACGATGATTGCAGTCAGCTGGAAGCTTACTCTCTTCGTATTCGTCTTGCTGCCGATCATGGGCTGGGTGATGGGCACTGTTGGCAAGAAACTCAAGGCCCAAGGTCTACGAACCATGCAGATTGGCGGACAGATTCTCTCTACTATCGAAGAGAGCCTCGGAGGGCTGCGCATAATAAAGGCTTTCAATGCCGAAAAACAAATGGATACCCGCTTTCGATGCGAAACTCAGAGCTATGTGAAGTCTGCAAACGCTATGCTGCGCCGTCAGGCGCTTGCTCACCCGATGAGCGAATTTCTCGGCACTATCGCCGTTATTATCGTCCTTTGGTTTGGAGGCACCCTGATTCTTTCCGGTTCTTCATCTATTGATGCCGCCTCTTTTATATTTTATATGACGATTTTCTACAGCATAATCAATCCTGCTAAAGACCTCTCCAAAACCGGATATGCTGTCTCGAAAGGTATGGCTGCCCTTGCACGCATCGACAAGATTCTCGATGCTGAAAATCCCATAAAGGATCCTGCACATCCGGAAAATTTACTTGCTGCTATTCCTTCAGAAACTCCTGCCATTGAATTTGAAAACGTTTCCTTTAAATACGATGACGGCGAACGCATGGTGCTCGACAATATAAATCTTAAAGTGCCAAAAGGACATACCGTAGCCATTGTAGGTCAGTCCGGCTCCGGGAAATCCACTCTCGTCGATCTCATACCTCGTTTCTTCGATGTCACCAAAGGCTCAGTCAAGGTTAAGGGATGCGATGTGCGCGATGTAAAAGTGACCGATCTCCGCGGATTGATGGGCAACGTAAATCAAGAGGCAATCCTCTTCAACGACACTTTCCGCAACAACATAGCTTTCGGCAATGAAAACGCATCTCAAGAAGAAGTGGAGCGGGCTGCCAAGATTGCCAATGCCCACGATTTCATTATGGCTACCCCCGACGGATACGATACTCTCCTCGGCGATCGAGGTTGCCGTCTTTCAGGCGGCGAACGTCAACGAATAAGCATTGCCCGCTCCATTCTCAAGAATCCGGATATCCTCATTCTTGATGAAGCCACCTCGGCTCTCGACAACGAAAGTGAACGTCTCGTGCAAGAAGCCCTTGACCGCCTCATGTCAGACCGTACCACTATCGTAATAGCCCACCGACTATCCACTATCGTCAACGCCGACACTATCTGCGTGATGAAAGATGGCAAAATAATAGAAATCGGCACCCATACTGACCTCCTCGCACAAGGCGGACAATACGCCCGCCTCCACGCCCTCTCCTCCTAAAAG
>CAZWJO010000190.1:0-1161 GCA_964634905.1 uncultured Sangeribacter sp. | reverse complement strand
ATGACCAACATAGCAGTATTCGCCTCCGGCTCCGGCTCCAACGCCGTCAACTTAGTCAAAACATTCAATTCCGGCAACCGCATTCACGTTGCTCTCTGCCTCGTCGACCGCGAGAACATACCAGTGATTGAAAAGATGCAAGATCTCGGCGTGGAGACAATATATTTCCCTCGCAAAACCTGGAGAGAAGATCCTCAGGCAATCGTCGATGTCCTGCAAAAACACGACATCAAGGTAATTGCCCTCGCCGGCTTCCTCAGCATTGTTAAGCCTCCCATCGTCGACGCCTACGAAGGCAAGATCCTCAATATCCATCCATCTCTTCTCCCTGCCTACGGAGGAATGGGAATGCACGGCGGAAATGTCCACAAAGCCGTCATCGAAGCCGGTGAGACAAAGAGCGGTGCCACTGTCCATGTCGTGACCAACGATGTAGACGCAGGTCCAATCGTGGTCCAAAGAGAAGTCGCTGTCCTCCCCGAGGATACTCCTGAGTCGCTTGAAGCAAAAGTCCATGAAGTGGAATATCAGATTTTCCCTGAAGCAGTCATAAAGACTCTCGCCTCTTTGACTCCCCCTCCCGCCCCCAAAAGCGTAGATGATGCCTGGGCAGAGACCCTCGGAATTCCCAACAACGTCCCCCCAATCCCACAATCAAGTCCCACAAATCCGACAAATCCGGCAAGCCTAACAAATCCGACAGCTCCGACAAATCCGATAGGTCCAATAGGTCTGACAAGTCCGACAGGCCCGACAGGTCCGATAGGTCTCACAGCTCCAACAGGCCCGACAACTCGACAACTCGACAACTCGACAACTATAATGCCCCCCACCTATCTCGTATGGTCAGTGATCATGACAATTCTATGCTGCACCATACCGGGTATCGTGGCAATAATATTCTCCGCAAAAGTAAGCTCAAAATTCTATCAAGGCGACATAGAAGGTGCATGCCGTGCCTCACGCAATGCCGAAATCTGGATCATCGTATCCTTCGTCCTCGGTGTCCTCTCAGCCTCTCTCTACCTCCCTCTATCCCTCGTAGGATTATTCTAATATATAAATAGGACGCATCTCTAAGTGCGTCCTTTATATTTTATAATATTTTCAGAGTGCTCCGACTTCTCTGATTTATTCACTTCTCACTGTTCACTATTCACT
>CAZWJO010000189.1:0-4324 GCA_964634905.1 uncultured Sangeribacter sp. | reverse complement strand
ACGCTCGCCGGGAGCCACTTTGATCTCAATCGTAGACAATCCCTTATTACCATTGATTACAATTTCTGGATTACGGTTCCCTTTTCCACTATCGGCCCATTCCATTCTTGCTGCAAAATTATTGAATATGGCAGGGTAGAAATAAAGAGTTGTTCAGTCTAATGCCCGGACTCATAAAAAATGGGGTCTATTTTCCGACCTGTCTTATCAATAAAATACCAGTCGCTGCTATCCCAGTACCAATGTTCTGCTCCACATTGTCTTTTTTCGCCGGAATCTGTCACTCTCGCCTTACCGTTTTCAAAAGGAGATGCAAACTTGAAACGGGGAGTGATGATGGTGGTTCCCTTTGCATCTGCATAGCCAAGTCGACCTTGTTCATCAACTATGCGGTACATACCATCCACGACATAATCATCGCCATTGTCAAATTGGAAAGCGGGATACCGTTTTCGGTGTCTCTCATCATAATCAGCCTTATTAAATTTTATGGGGAGTGCCATGCGCCAATCGACTGGTTCAAGATCAAAGGTGGCAGGCTTAAATTGAGGGAAGCCTGCAACGAGCCTTATTGCTTCCGCATCAAGTGATGGTTCTAAGCCTTTTATTATTTTCACTGAATCTACCTCTCCTGTTTTACGGACAAGGAATTGTAGCACGACACGACCCTGTATATTTTTATCATAAGCATTTTGTGGGTATTTCAAATTATCATAGATATACGACAGCATAGCAGCGTCATCTCCAGGAAACTGTGGAGTGGTTTCATGATCAACAAATATCTCTTCTTGGCTATCATAAGCTTCGGGTTTAGACATAGCTATTAGCCCATTATTATAGGATTTGGAACAACCACTTAGTAATAATATGGCAAATGCCACAATCATTGGGACTCTTATAATTCTCATAAGCTATTTTTTATTTAAAGCCTTGTGAGCGACTTTTACACATTACATATTGTGTAATATTGCGTTAAAATTCATTTAGAAGAAAGATCACCGGCGATCCAATATATCCTTTTACATTCATTTCAATAATTGACGATCCATGCCATCATTCTCCAACACGCTCATCTGATGGATGGCTATTTGGTTAAGTTTTATAAGTCGCTCCGATTGGGGTAGTCCCTGCTCTATGAATACGGCATTGAGACTTTCCATATTTGAGAGGCAAATTAGTTCGTTGATCGATGCATAGTCCCGGATATTACCTTTCAAATCGGGATTAGACTCACGCCACTGTTTTGCAGTTATTCCGAACATGGCGACATTCAATACATCGGCTTCATTAGCATAAATTATGCTTGCCTGAGCTTTTGTAACCTCTTTCGGAATTAGGTTCTGTTTGATGGCATCTGTGTGTATGCGGTAGTTGATTTTCGATAGTTCTCGTTTCGCCGACCATCCAATCAGCTGTTGTTCCTCTGCTTTAAGTCGTTGGTATTCTTTAATAAGGAGAAGTTGAAACTTCGGACTTAACCACATCCCAAAGTGATAGGCTATATCCCGGTGCGCATAGGTACCTCCATAGCGTCCAGCCTTGGCAATTATCCCTTTTGCATTTGTTCGTTCAATCCAAATCTTTGTAGAGAGGACGAAATTATTGCTTCCGGCTGTATTTTTAATTGCACCGAATTCGGTACAATTAAAATCCGGGTTATATAGCATTTCCCATTCGCCAAGGTATTCAATCGTGCCCTTGAGACTTAGCCAACGGAATATTATATGTTCTTGCAGTTGGCTTTTGGCCATATCTGTAAGCGAAATATAATCATCGCCATCAACTCCAATTATGGTAATTGGAGTATTTTGAACTGTGATTTTTGCCATTTGGAGATAAGTGTTTTTATTTTAAATGCAAATTTACTTAAAAAATCTGAGATTTCAGCGAAGTAAGCTGGCTTTTCAGTGAGATTTTTTCTATTATTGATTCAAGTGAGATTCTTAAAGTATAGTCAAAATTTGGTATTCTGTAAGTAACCGAAATGAAAAACATGACTGGTATTAAGTTTAGCAAAATATCAAATCGACTTCTGTGAGCATCATGCTACGCTTCAGCCTCGTTGCTATTTTTTGCAATCTGAGATGGAAAACGTAAGAGTCGGTGATAATCTTAGGTAAAAAGATTGTTTTATTAATATCATCAACCTAAAAGCTATAGCATGAAACATATAATGTCAGCTGCTTTGTCAGTTGCAGTTGCTCTGTCAGCTGGGGCTCAGACCGGAAAAGTAATCCGGATTGCTACCGACAATACCGACCTCCTGCTTCAAGTGGGACCAAACAACCGTCTCTATCAAACGTATCTCGGGCCGAAACTTCTGCATGAAGAGGACTTCAACAATTTATCTTGGCACCAACACGCAGCCTCTGATGGATCTGTATCTACTCGCGGCTGGGAAGCTTATGCCACTTCGGGCAACGAAGATTTCTTCGAGCCGGCTCTCGGAATCACCCATGCCGACGGCAACATGACGACTTATCTATATTATGTAGATTCATCTCAGGAAGCGGTGCCTGGAGGGACATATACCCGAATCCAACTCCGCGATGACAAATATCCCGTCAATGTGACACTCAACTATGTCGCTTACCCTAAAGAAAATGTCATCAAGACATGGTCGGAAATCTCACATCAGGAGAAAAAGCCCATCACCTTGTCGCAGTATGCATCAGGTATGCTCTATTTCAATGAGCCGGAATATTGGCTCACGGAATTCAGCAGCGACTGGGCTAAGGAAGCTCAAATGAGCACTCAACAACTGCAATTTGGCAAGAAAGTGATCGACACCAAACTCGGAAGCCGTGCCGCGATGCATACCCATCCATTTTTTGAGATAGGTCTTAATGGCCCTGCCAAGGAACATAGCGGAGAAGTGCTTATGGGCACTCTTGGATGGACCGGCAATTTCCGCTTCACCTTTGAAGTGGACAATGTGGGGAATCTTCGTGTGATTCCCGGCATCAATCCATACGCTTCCAACTATGAACTGAAAGCCAATGAAGTTTTCACTACTCCGGAATTCATCTTCACTCTCAGCTATGACGGCACAAGCCAGGGAAGCCGCAATCTTCATGATTGGGCTCGCAAATATGAACTAAAAGATGGCGAGGGTGAGCGTCTTACACTCCTCAATAATTGGGAAAATACGGCTTTCAATTTCAATCAAGACATACTTGCACAGCTCATGAAAGAAGCCAAGCACCTTGGAGTGGATATGTTTCTGCTTGACGATGGATGGTTTGGCAACAAATATCCGCGAAAGGATGACCATGCCGGACTTGGCGACTGGGAAGTGACCCACGACAAACTTCCCGGAGGGATTCCTGCGCTTGTGGAGGCAGCGAAAGAAGCTGATGTGAAATTTGGCATCTGGATTGAGCCTGAGATGGTCAATCCCAAGAGTGAACTTTATGAGAAACACCCTGATTGGGTGATCGAACAGCCAAACCGCGATACGTATTACTATCGCAATCAGCTCGTGCTCGATATGAGCAACCCGAAGGTGCAGGATCATGTATTCAGTGTAGTCGACAACATCCTGACAGAAAATCCCGATGTGGCATATTTCAAATGGGACTGCAACAGCCCTATTACAAATATTTATTCTCCATACGCCAAAGACAAGCAGGGACAACTTTACATAGACCATATACGTGGCATCTACAATGTGCTCAAACGTATCAAGGATAAATATCCGAATGTGCCGATGATGTTATGTTCCGGTGGTGGAGCACGTTGCGACTACGAAGCTCTTAAATACTTCACTGAGTTCTGGTGCTCTGACAACACTGATCCTATTGAGCGAATTTATATTCAATGGGGATTCTCTCAATTCTTCCCTGCCAAGGCAATGGCAGCGCACGTGACCAGTTGGAATAAGAACACATCGATCAAATTCCGCACAGACGTAGCCGCAATGAGTAAACTTGGATTTGACATAGGGCTACATGAACTGACGGCAGAGGAACTTGAGTTCTGCCAGCAGGCTGTGGCAAACTGGAAGCGTTTGCAACCAGCTATAATGGCTGGCGATCAGTATCGCCTTGTCTCTCCATACGATAGCAACCATGCAGCAGTGGAATATGTTGACAAGTCAAAGAATATGGCTGTATTGTTTGCCTACGACCTTGCTCCACGTTTTCAGGAAAAGTTGTCGGCTGTCAAGCTTCAAGGCTTGGATCCCAACAAGAGATATCTCGTAAAAGAGATTAACCTCATGCCGGGCGCAGAGTCAACATTCTCCCAAAATGGAAAGATCTTCTCAGGCGACTATCTGATGAAAGTAGGTCTGGATGTATTCACATGGCATCATAACAATAGC
>CAZWJO010000188.1:0-4382 GCA_964634905.1 uncultured Sangeribacter sp. | reverse complement strand
TCCGTTGACCCACACATACATAGCTGACTTAACGCCATCAAAACTTAATGTCACGTTCTTTTCGAGCATTTCAGGAGTTACTTCAAATTCCGTGACATAACTTCCTACAGGATTACGATGATCGTATGCATACCAATCATTAGGAGGCGTGGATGTGACGCTCGGTCTATTTCTTTGAAAGGGATAAGCGATATTGATATAGATTGGTTTCCCGAAATTTTGCATCTGCCAATTGCCGGGAACTTTTATATCACTCCAAGTGGATACATCATAGTCTTCTGATTCAAACCCAAAGGGTCGACTATCCGGATCAGGTGACCAAAAGAATTTCCAATCGCCGTTCAGACTCACAACATCTGAGCGGTTGTCCACTTCAGAAGGTAAGCCAAGCGTAACATGATAAGGAAGTTTGTTTATTCCCAAGACATGGGGATTTTCCCAATCATGCTTTTCATTAGCTAAACTTACGATTGGAGTGGCAAGGAGAGCTATTAAAAGATACTTAGTGAAATTCATATATATAAAATTGAAGTAGTTTCGATTATTCGTAAAGTATCTCCAAGTCGGAATAAGCCATGTGCTCCCCTTCTGAGATGCGGTCTGCCTCTATCCTAAGAACGGAAGCTTTTACAGGATCAAACTTTACGGTCTGCCATATTGGATTATTGACGATATTGGAGAATTCTCCTGATGCCACCTTTGTCCAATTGCTCCAGTCTGTTGTGGCGTAGACTGAATAATGAGTTACAGTGCCTTCTTTAGATAGAGTTGGCGGCAAATATCGGATACCTGAAATAGTCTTTTCTCCACCTAACTCTATTGCCATCTGCTTTGGAGACATATAAAATGTTCTAAGATCAGAACATTTCTTCTCACCTGAGTCGGGGATATCAGCCGTTAATTCCGGAGCATTATAAATTGACAATCCAGATATCAGAGGAACAGCCTTGCTATCAGTGACCTTAAAACGAACTTTCTCTGCAGTCACAGTCGGGAAACAAACAATGCGTTTGCGTCCTATAGTGGTCAGTCTGCCATCCTCAGTCAAAGCATCTTTCAAAGGAATCCACATTCCGTCACTGAAAGCATCGATCTCCCACGCTTTTACCCGCTGACCAAGTGGAATATATTCTTCTGCCACAAATCTATTGAATGTAACGGGAGTGTCAAAGGACAAAACTATCTCACCTGATGAAGCTTCATCTGAAGGCATCCAATACGTATTTCTATCTCCATCATTTACCTCCGGATTATCGGTTTTAGCCTTTAGAGCCAAGTCTTCCTTGAAAACTTCTTTGACCATTTTTGCGAAAGCTGCTCCTCTAACACTATCAGTAGGATGAATCCTGCCATTTGGCATGATCGGGAAATTAAGGAGCAACGTTGAGTTTCTACCAACAGATTTATAATATGTATCCATAAGTTTGGATAGACTCTTCACGTTCTCATCTTCGGTGGTATGATAAAACCATCCTGGGCGAATGCTTGTATTTGTCTCACCGGGAACCCAAGAGTCGCCATCTTCCAAACCGAAATGCAGCATACCCCATTCTACTTCTCCATCCTTATTTAGAAGGCTCCAGTTTGTCGCTCCAACCTCACCCGCCTCTGTACCGACCCATCGCAAATCACCACGGTCACTTCCGTCGTTCCAGATAAGGCAGTTTGGTTGAATCTTTCTTATCATTTTGTAGGTTTCGGGCCATTTATAATAAGTAATGCGATCTATCTTGCGGATTTCGTTTGCACCGCCATACCAACCGTCGCCGCCATTAGCTCCGTCGAACCATACTTCAAAAACGTCACCGTAGTTTGTGAGAAGTTCTTCAAGTTGATTCTTGAAATAAGTAACGTATTCGTCTCTACCATATTCAGGGTGATTACGATCCCATGGAGAAAGGTAGACTGCAAATTTCAAACCTTCCTCACGGCAAGCCTCTGCAAGCTCTCTCACCACGTCCCCTTTTCCATCTTTCCAAGGTGAATTCTTGACAGAATACTCAGTAAATTCTGAAGGCCACATACAGAAACCACAATGATGTTTGACAGTGAAGATTATGCCTTTCATACCGGAATCCTTGCAAACTTTTACCCATTGTTTCACGTCAAGATCAGACGGATTGAACAATTCAGGACTTTCGTCTCCAAAACCCCATTCTTGATCAGTGTATGTATTGAGAGAATAATGTATGAAGGCATACGTCTCCATATCTTGCCATTTTTGCTGATTTTCTGATGGAGTTGGGCCAAAAGCCTCAGGCGTAGCACCCGAAATAGAAGATCTTCCACACATTCCGATTGCCAGACATAGACAAAAAAATCTTTTAATAGAATTATTTATGTTATTAATATCGTTCATAGTAGATTATTCTTTGGAAACGCCGGTTTCTGTGTGCTCAATAGGAAGAATATATCCTTCTGAATCAAAATATAGTGGCTCTATGCATACATGCCTTCTACAGTCTCCACCAGGCTCACCGTCGAGCATATATGAACCATCATGATAGAAGAGATACCATTTGCCATTGAATTCATTGACGGATGGATGAATTGTAAAACCAAACTTAGCAGGTCCGGTAATTAGTCCTCCGTATGTCCATGGGCCGGTGATTTTGTCTGCCATTGAGTATGCAAGTTGTTCCGGTTGCACACCGGGAGCATCCGCAGCATATACATTATAATATATACCATTTCGCTTGAAAAGCCATGGTCCTTCTGAGACATTACGGACACCCATGTGCATAACTTCACCTTCGAGTTCAATCATATTATCCTTCAGGCGTGAAATATAGAAGTCACCGTTGCCCCAAACAATCCAAGCCTGACCATCATCGTCGATCAATACCGTAGGATCGATATCTGCATTCCATCTGTGAGTGTCAGGGGTCATGTCATCCGTAATGAGAGGTTCCCGGTCCAATCGAGCCGGGATATATGGTCCGATAGGATTGTCGGCTACAGCCACATCTATGGCAAGTCTGCCATTGCGCGTATCGTCAAGAGTGACGTAATAGTAGAATTTACCATTTCGTTCTACTACTTGTCCTGCCCAGGCACTATATGGATTAGCGTATGGAAAGTCAGAAGCCTTCAGCACGACACCATGACATTCCCAGTTTTTCATATCTGCCGTAGAGTAAGCAACCCAGTGAGGCATTGTAAACCATCCACCGGGGGATGCACAGTCCTCCCCTACGAATGCATAGAGACGGTCTCCAATTACAGTACAAGCCGGATCTGCTGTGAGTCGGTCTGTGAAAATTGGATTCTCGCCGGCGAGATGTTCACGACCGCTTCCACTGATAGCGAGATTTTTAATGGCTCCTTTTCTGACTTGAAGAGAATTTGGGAACCCTCCGGGAAATCCTCGTCCAATTACCCATCGGCTTGCCATTGCCGGCATAACGGGACCGGAGTACTCCAACGTGGTTTCATCCCATTTATTACCATCCGTAGATACGGATACACTAAGCACGGACTTAGAAAAATATTCATCGGCCATGCCTTTCACTCTAACTTTAATCCATTCCTCAGGTTTTATTTTTTCACCCGCCCAGATTCGGTGTTCTTTACCATTTGAATCTGTTATCTCTGCGAAAATTCGTTCAACTGTCGGATCAAAGCCTACCATTATTCCGGCTGACTCATTATAGCGAGTACCTTCCTTGCAGATGAATACCTGTTCAGTAAGATTTGTGTTTATTTGCGCATCGAAAGTAATGTCTAAAGACTTTCTGAAGTCTGCATAAAATAGACTTGTCTTTGGATCTGTAAAAAACTCATTGCAATCAAGAGTGAGTATCGTATCCGGATTCTGAATTCCAAAATCCTTAAAATCTCCTTTTATTATCGGTTGCTTCACATCTGCAATCTTTGCAACTGGAGGCTGAGCATGACCACACACTGAAGTTGCCAAAATCAAAGCAGAAAATACAAACGCTTTTTTCTTCATTAGATATTAGATTTGTTAAAATGCAAAATTAACAAAAAGAATCGAAGCTCAAGCATCAAATTCTTACATATCCGTAAGAATTCGTAACATTATCTTTAATATTCAAGTTAAGGTTACGTACGCATTAAAATTCACACGCAGAGGCCACAAAGGGGCGAAGGGGCAGAGTTTCAATACTTTGTTACTCATATTGAGGATTCTTGTAAATAATTTCGGGATGCATTAGTCTCGCACGGAGGAGAGTCAACAGTGATATTGGTGTAAAAACAAAGCGCGAGGTTAGAGTGGTTAGGCTCTGGCTCGCGCTTTGGGGTAAAGGAAAAGCACGGAGACTTGTCACCAAAGTCCGGTCTGGGTGCTTTTCGTATAAATTCATAATGCATAATTAGCTTCGCTCAAGCTAAAGCAAGTCATAATGCATAATTTGCTT
>CAZWJO010000187.1:0-4393 GCA_964634905.1 uncultured Sangeribacter sp. | reverse complement strand
TCCCCATCAATTTGTCAAGAGCTTCCTGATACAGTTCATGCCGTTCACTCTGTAGATATGGCCCGTTTGAACCTTTCCCTTCAATCCCCCCTTCATCCCACTCAAGGCCAAGCCATAAAAGGTCATCCTCAATGATCCGAGCATACTCCATCTTGCTCCGCTGAGGATCAAGATCCTCAATCCTAAGTATCCACCGTCCGTCTCTTGACTTCACCGAAAGCCAAGACATCACAGCTGTATAAATATTCCCCAAATGCATCCTCCCTGACGGCGAAGGAGCAAACCTCCCTACAATTTTCATGTTCATAAATCGAATATTTCCTACAAAATTAATCAAAATCCTCCAATATTACTCTTAAGAATCAAAAATTCTAAATTCTAAATTCAAAATTCTAAATTCTTTTTACTAATTTTGCATCTTAAAAGCAAAATCAATTAAATCATGAGTGAATTAGCTACCAAATACAACCCACATGAGGTTGAAGACAAATGGTATGAGTACTGGGAACGCCACAAGATGTTCCATTCAGTTCCCGATGACCGTGAACCCTATTGCATTGTAATCCCACCACCAAACGTGACGGGCGTGCTTCACATGGGCCACATGCTCAACAATACCATCCAAGATATCCTAATCCGACGTGCACGCATGATGGGAAAAAATGCTCTCTGGGTGCCCGGCACTGACCATGCTGCTATCGCAACTGAGACAAAAGTAATCCAAAAACTCGCTGAGCAAGGTATCAAGAAAACCGACCTTACCCGCGAACAGTTTCTTGAGCATGCTTGGGACTGGACTCACAAGCATGGTGGCATTATTCTCCAACAGCTTCGCAAACTCGGCGCAAGCTGCGACTGGGACCGCACTGCTTTCACTATGGATGAACTCCGCTCTAAGAGCGTGACAAAGGTTTTCTGTGACCTCTACGACAAAGGACTGATATATCGTGGACTCCGCATGGTGAACTGGGATCCTAAAAACCGCACAGCCATCTCCGATGATGAAGTGAACTTTGTCCAAGAGCACTCCAAGCTCTACTATCTACGCTATTATGTAGCAGATGATCCTGAAGGACGCTACGCAGTAGTTGCTACCACCCGCCCGGAGACTATTATGGGCGATACAGCAATGTGTATCAATCCAAAAGACCCCAAGAATGAATGGCTGAAGGGCAAGAAGGTAATCGTGCCTCTCGTAGGTCGTGAGATTCCTGTCATTGAAGACCGTTATGTTGAGATTGACTTTGGTACTGGTTGCTTGAAAGTGACCCCTGCCCACGACAAGAATGACTACATGCTCGGCAAGACCCACAATCTTGAAACCATCGACATCTTCAATGAAGATGCTACTCTCAATGAGCACGGAGGAAAGTACGCGGGAATGGATCGCTTCGAAGTCCGCAAACTGATTGTTAAAGACCTCGAGGAAGCAGGTTTGATGGAGAAGGTGGAAGACTACACCAACAATGTTGGCTACTCAGAGCGTACTAAGGTAGCTATCGAGCCGCGTCTTTCGCTTCAGTGGTTTATTAATATGCGCCACTTTGCAGAGATTTCTCTCGGTCCGGTGATGGAAGACTATATCAAGTTCGTGCCTGAGAAGTATAAAACTACTTATCGATTATGGCTTGAGAATATACAGGATTGGTGTATCAGCCGTCAGCTCTGGTGGGGACATCGCATCCCGGCTTACTACTATGATGTTGATGGAGAGACCCGCATTGCAGTAGGGGAGACAAAAGAACAAGCACTTGAGAGAGCACGCAAAGACAGTGGTCTCGATTTGAAGGAGGAAGACCTCGTTCAGGATGAAGGTGCTCTCGACACTTGGTTCAGCTCTTGGCTCTGGCCTATCACTCTCTTTAACGGTATTCTGGACCCGAATAACGAAGAGTTGAAATACTATTATCCAACTGCCACACTTGTTACAGGTCCGGATATCATCTTCTTCTGGGTTGCCCGAATGATAATGGCTGGATATGAATATGTAGGCGACAAGCCTTTCTGCAATGTCTACTTCACCGGTATCGTTCGAGACAAGATTGGCAGAAAGATGAGCAAATCTCTCGGGAACTCACCGGATCCATTGGAACTCATTGACCAGTTTGGTGCTGACGGAGTCCGTATGGGTTTGATGCTCTCCGCTCCTGCAGGCAACGATATCATGTATGATGACGCACTCGTAGAGCAAGGCCGAAACTTCGCCAATAAGATTTGGAATGCTTTCCGTCTTATCCAAGGATGGAACGTAGATGATGCTATTCCTCAACCCGAAAGCTCAAAGATTGCAGTAGAATGGTTCCGTTCTCAGCTTTATAAGACTATGATTGAGGTAGAGGATCTTATGGGTAAATTCCGTATCTCTGAAGCTCTGATGGCAGTCTATAAGCTCTTCTGGGATGAGTTTTCAAGCTGGTATCTTGAAGTCATCAAGCCTGCTTACGGCTCTCCAATCGATGGCAAGACCTACTCAGAGACCATGAAATTCTTCGAGATGCTTCTCCAACTCCTTCACCCATTTATGCCCTTCATTACGGAAGAACTTTGGCAGCATCTTGCAGAGCGTAAGGATGGCGACAGCATCATGAATACTACCCTTCCTGCGCCAGGAGAAGTTGATGAAGCTCTTCTTGCGAAATTTGAGACTCTCAAAGAGATCATCACTGGCTTACGCGCAATTCGAAAGCAACGCCAGATAGCCAATAAGGAGGAGATTTCAGTAGAAGTCAAAGGTCCTCACGATGGCTCTACTGATTCAGTACTCTTGAAGATGGGCAATGTCAAAGACATCAAATCAATTGAAGAGAAAGGAGCCACATCAGTAGCATTCCTCGTAGGTCCTGTTGAATATAGCGTTCCATTAGCAGATAAAATCAATGTTGAAGAAGAACTCGCAAAGCTCGAAAAGGAATTGAAGCGCTATGAAGGCTTCCTCGCAGGTGTAGAAAAGAAGCTCTCCAACGAGCGATTTGTGGCCAACGCCCCCGAGCAGGTAATAGCCCTCGAACGCAAAAAGCAAAGCGACGCCACCGAAAAAATTGCCGCAATCCGAGCCTCCATCGCCGCCTTGAAATAACAAGTAAGGCTTCCGCCTTACCGCAGTAAGAAAGGACATACAGTCAAAGTAATCTTTAAGTATCTGTTCTTAAAGTAACTGTTCTTTCTTACTGCATTACGGCGGAAGCCGTAGAATTAAGCCATGAAAAAACTATCATCTTCTTCTAATAATCGCACTCCTCTTAAAATATCAAGAAGAGCCAAATTTCATGATTATAGAGCTAAAGGCTATTATCATATCACCGCAACAATAATAGATAGTTCATATAGGCTTTCAACATTGCCAGAAGTGGGAGTAGTGAGGCTAAGAAGTAATGAAATGATCATTCCGAATCATACTCCTTTAGGAGAATTGATTAAGCAGGAATTGCTAAGCGTTCCTATTTATCATCCTGAATTTGGAATAGAGAGATTTGTCATTATGCCCGATCATATTCACTTTGTAGTAAATGTTAAAAAGAGATTATCAAAACCCTTGGGAAGCTTATTGGCTGGTTTCTTTGGAGCATGTTCTAAGCATCATAGCAAACTGAAAGGTCTATCATATACAGAAAGGCTATTCCATCCTTTTCATGACAATATCATTTTTAATAAAAAGCAACTTGATAGAGCTATACGATACATTGAAGACAATCCAAGACGTTTGATAATCAAGAGACAAGTCCCATATTTGTTTAAGAAATATCTTGAAATAAAAATTGATGGACATACATATTCGGCTTTTGGCAATATATTTCTGTTAAGAGGAGTTCAGCTTTTCCCAATAAGAATCCATAGAAAATGGTCAGAAAAAGAAATGTCTGAATATAAAAATGCCTGTGTAAAAAAAATTGAAGAGGGAGGTGCTATTCCGATTTCTCCGGCTATTCATTTTGTAGAAAAAGAAATAATCTCTATTGCTTTAGAGATTGGTTCGCCTGTAATCAGGCTTACTGAAAATAGCTTTGACGAGAGATTCAAGCCTTCGGGAAAAGAATTTGATATTTGCGCAGAAGGACGCCTACTGTTGCTATCTCCAAAACATCCAGATGTGGATTCAAAGAAGAGTGGATATAAGTCATTCCATACAATGAATGATCTGGCTCTTGATATAGCCAATCTTCCAGCATCTACTCGCTGCTGTATACTCTCTACTTGCCTTAATTTAAATAAGTAAGGATTCCGCCTTACCGCAGTAAGAAAGGACAGACCGAAAAATCAATTAAGTATCTGTCCTTTCTTACTGCGCTACGGCGGAAGCCGTAGACAAAAAAACTGCAATCATCTTCACAGACAATTGCAGCTCAGTGCTTTCCATAATACATTTTACTAACCTAACATCATGAAACTAATTTCT
>CAZWJO010000186.1:0-4534 GCA_964634905.1 uncultured Sangeribacter sp. | reverse complement strand
CATCAATCCCAAAGCCTTTTCGGGAGCGAAACATCTTAAAGGGATCGTCATACCATCTGGGGTTGAGACAATCGGAGATTTTGCTTTTGAAAACTGTGATTCTCTTTCAAGTGTAGTATTTCCAGGCAATACAGTTTCCTTAGGACAAGGAGTTTTCTTTAATTGCGAATCATTAAAAGATATAACGATAGGCAGCGACTGGAAAAATATTGACTTTACAATGTTCCGTTGGAGCAACGACCTCAGTAAAATTAATATTCCAGCCAAAGTTGAAAAAATTCAAGGGGTCAAGAAACTGAAATACCTGAAAGAAATTACAGTGGATCCCAACAATGAGAAGTTTGCTTCCCATGATGGATTGCTATATAGCAAAGATGGCAAAATATTGTATGCATGCCCGAGATCCTATTCGGGAAAGGTAAAGGTGGAAGAAGGCACTGAGCAAATTACCCCCGGGGCTTTGATAGATTGTCTTGAAATATCCTATTTAGATTTCCCATCGACATTAAAATCGGTATCATTCAGGGAGACATCCCGGATGAAGAATCTTGAAACTATAGTGATGAGACCAACAGAGCCACTTGAAACCGCCTATATAGGAGGCATTGGTAAGTTTTTACTACAAGTTGCAAATGAAAAAGTAGTAGTTGTGGTTTTATCATCTTCAAAGAAAGCGTACGAGTCTGCTCTTGCTGGTGAGGCCGGTGAGTATTCAGAAAATCATTCGGGTATACCTTTCATGGTAACTATCCAAGAAATGCCTTCAAAGAAGAATCTTAAAGGGGTAAGTAACTTTGACAAATATTAAGCAATTATGAAAAAGTTAATATCATTATTTGCCATCATAGCGATGTCATTGTCAATGGTTCCGGATTTTTCTGCACAGACAACTGCGGCTAACGATTCAATAGCCTCTGCGGTAAGATTGAAGACACTCCACAACAAAAAGGATTCTCTTCAGAAGGAAATCAAATTGCAGGACTCCAAACGTAATCGACAAATCTCAGGAGTGTCAGCGGAAACAATGGAGGAAATGAACAATAGACAGGATTCTTTATGTCTGGCTTTGAGGTCGGAACTGACAGACGTGATGCTTGAAATCAAAGAACTATCGCCGGGTGTGGCTTCTCCACAACTGATCAACCAGATGAATAATCTGATCAATCGAACCGACAGCATCAAATAGGTTTAGCCGAACTTATTAAGAGGCCAGATGCCAGAGGCCAGATGCCAGATATCAGTTGCTTCGTGACGCAGTTTTATAGAGGACGGACTTGCTTCGCTCGTCATGAAGAAAGCAAAGGATGCAAAGGGAAAAGTATCTAAATCTGAAACTTAAATAATCTCAAAAAAACAGCAATAAAAAATATAATAACTATGAGTAATTACGATAACGAGTATACTCAGTATCAGAATCCTGAGGATGAAGCTACTCAGTTTGAAGACACTACATCTGAACAAATTGAAGAGACGATATCAGAACCAACAAGTGATGAGACTGCATCAACTTCCGAGAATGATGAAGTGGAAGTGAAAGACATCAAAAAAAGTGGATGGAAACGCACTGCAGTCGGAGCTGCATCCGGACTGCTTATTGGAGGAGTCTCCACATTCTTGATGGGAATGAAAAAGGCAGACGATCCAACTGATGACAATGGCGACCACACTGAAGGGAATCATAGGGAGGAATTGTCTAATCCCGATTGGGTAGACGATAATATTCAGGTTGCTACATCAGTTAACGATGACATGACATTTAATGAAGCATTTGCAGCCGCCAGAGCTGAAGTGGGACCTGGAGGATGCTTTGAGTGGCATGGGAATGTATACGGAACTTATACGGCAGAAGAATGGAACCACATGACAGCAGCAGAACGAGCTGAATGGAGCGACCATTTCAGCTGGAATCACATTGACCATACTCAAAGCAATGTGGCACAGCACTCCGCAACCGCTAATCATACAACAACGAATAACACTGCACATGCATCCACCCATGACACTACTCATTCCGCATCAAATGCTACTGCACAGGCAGAAACTAATGATGATGACATTGAGGTGGTATCAGTCAACCATAATGATAATAATAACATAGCGCAGAATCAGCAGGCCAATGTAAACCATACCACCGATGATGTGGTAGTGGATCATGTTGATCCTGAAATTGAGATTTTGGGAGTAGTGCATGACAGCGAAGCCAATGTCAATATTGGTGGAATGAGTATTGACGGACAGGAAGTGATATTGATAGATATCGACAATGACATCACCTTTGACTACATGGCGATGGATGTCAATAACAATGGACAAATCGATCAAGAGGAGCTCGTAGATATTCAGGACCAGAACTTGACAGTCAATGATCTCGGAGGATTTTCAAATCCGACAGGGGATCTATACGCAAGCAATGATGATGTTGATTATTCCAACGACATGGCATATGACGGTTAATATTTTTAAAACGATATTGTCGGCGATTCTTCTGACCATAAGCTTCAGCGTCAGTGGGCGAACTTATTTGGTATCGGTCGGAATCGCCGACTACTCAGGATATCCTCAAAAAATCATCAATTTAAGATTGACAACAAAGGATGCCCAAACGATTGTGGATTTATATTCTAAGAACGCATCGGTGGATTATTCGATTTTGTTGAATGACAAGGCGACAAAAGACCGAATCATCAAGGCAATAAAGAAAGTATTCAATAAGGCATCGGAGGATGATATTGTAGTTTTCTTTTTCAGTGGACATGGGTATCCCGGAGGATTTTGCGCTTACGACGGAAAGATCGGATATGATGAAGTGAGAAAGGCCATGTCGGAGAGTAAGAGCAAAAGTAAGATGATGTTTGTAGATGCGTGCCGGTCAGGTGGGATAAGAGTAGACGAAAATTCAGCACAAGGAGCTGTGAGCGCAGCTAAAAAAGCCAATGTTATGCTTTTTCTGTCGTCGAGGAATAATGAAAATTCTATCGAGCGTAAAGATATGCAAAACGGATTCTTCACGACCTATCTTCAAAAAGGGCTAAGAGGGAATGCGGATTCGAATCGAGACAGGATAATCACAGCTAAAGAATTGTTTGATTTTGTACACAATGGCGTCGCCAAAATATCCAATGATGAACAACATCCAGTAATGTGGGGAAATTTCAATGACAATATGACAATTATGAAATGGTAAAAATATGGACGAGATAATTCAAATAAAGTGCCCATTTGACGGGGCTATACTATCAGTCAAAAATCAGCCCGGTATTGAGACAAAGAATGTCACATGCCCGATATGCAAGAATAAATATCCTTTTACCAAGTTTAAGCGCGTCACTTCTGCGACAAATCAAGATGACCCTGACACGGAATACCCTGACAAAGAAGAGCGTACCCGTTATGACGATGAAGATACGACCACTGTCGAAGAGGAGAAGACCTCACTGGGGAAGCATGCCAATTATACATTGGGAAAAGTCACTATAGTAGGAAGTAGGGTTTCATATCAGCTTAAACCTGGCCGTAATATAATAGGCCGGAAAGGACAAAAATCAGCTGCAGATTTTCAAATAGACACAGCAGATAAACGATCGATGAGCAGGGAACATATCGTAATCGAAGTGAAGAAAGTTCCTGTGAAGGGTTTTGTGCATTATGTGTCTCTCTATAAAGAAAAAGTCAATGCGACTTCAATTGGTAAAAATCCACTTCTTTTTGGAGATTGCATAGTTCTCAATCATGGCGATTTGATAAAGCTCCCCGATGCGACATTGAGATTTGAGATTCCAGATGAAGAAGAGACTGATATCTAAATAAAATCAACTTTCGCACAGCTTTAGAACCTCACGCAAAGGCGCAGAGGGGCAAAGGACTATAAGAATTTGACTTGCGAATTAAATTTGAAAATGATGAAGTATAAACTAAAAGTTTACAGTATATGGGAATACGGTAAGCGTAAAGACTCTGAAGGGAATCCACATCAAGAGGACTGTACGTTTCCACTTCCTGAAGACTTAAAAGACACAGACAGGACATTCATACTATGCGACGGCATGGGTGGACATGATGCCGGGGAAGTGGCGAGTGCAACTGTATGTCAGGCAATGGGGGATTATATACTCCATGATGGTCATGATGCTGAAGGAGTGTTCACAGATGAAGATTTAAGGAATGCCATTGATGCAGCTTTCAAAGCTCTTGACAAAAAAGACAATGGAGCGGAGAAGAAGATGGGAACTACCATGACTCTTCTTAAACTGCATAACGATGGTGCGACAATTGCACACATGGGAGACAGCCGGGTGTATCATATTCGGCCAGGAAAAGACGGTGAAGACACAGAGTTTTGGGCAACGGAAGACCATTCTCTTGTCAATGACCTCATCAAGATAGGGGAATTGACAAAAGAAGAGGCTCGAACTTCAAAACAAAAAAATGTGATCACCCGGGCTATGCAGCCAAATATGGAGCGAAGACCTAAAGCTGACGTGAAGCATATCTCAGATATTAAGGCTGGAGACTTTTTCTATATGTGTTCTGACGG
>CAZWJO010000185.1:0-4627 GCA_964634905.1 uncultured Sangeribacter sp. | reverse complement strand
TAGCGTATACGCCCGATGAGATTGTCTACAAAATAGTCTCAGTGGATGGTAAGGTGCTTCAGGAATACTATGAAAAGGATCTTGCGAATAGTTGTACGTTTCCTGTGCAGTTCGTAGGGATTGATAATTGCATTGCTACTCAACTTGGAGATTCAAATTCGGCTGTCTGCTATGAGACAGACTCCGCCACATTCAAAGTCAAGGATATCCTCTCGCCCAAGAATGATCAACTTGCTACGACAGAGATTAACCGCAAATATTATGATCTATATGGTTATTTTGAATTCAGTACAAAGGTTCGGCAAGATTATGCCACTATGGGTTGGTTTCGTAAAATAGGTAATCAGGCGCTCGTCATGGTGAATTATCCGGGGGAGAAAAAAATGGAGCAAGCGATAATAGTAGACAATGGTTCTATAGTAAAAGAATACTTAGTATGGCCTGAGGATAGAAGCTTTATTGAAAATGATATCTGTGAAACTTCCGAAATTAGGTTTTTGGTCACTTCTGGAGCATGTGATAGCGATGATTCGTTCATCTTCATATTGCAAAATGATGACGATGAAGCGAATCCGACCCTCCTTGAAGTCAAAAAATTGAAGTAAAGGATCATGAGAGGTAAGTATACTATCAAGGCTCTTTTCGCAATTGCGATCACAGGAATGTTGCTTTCCTGTATAAATAAGAAACCATCAGCATCAGAGAGTACTGATGAAGTAGATTTCCCGATAACAAGAACTGTCGAGGTGAATTTTGAAGACGCCAAACCTATTTCTGAGCATTTTGAAACAGTCGGTAATATAGTCTTTGATGAGGACACGGAGGATATTTTAGGGTGCATTCAGCAGATGGTAGTAAGAGGCGATACAATCTATGCTGTTGACCCTGTAAAGAACCCCGGACTCTACGCCTATTTGAAAGATGGAAGTCAGATATTTGCGTATTGCAATCAGGGAGGTGGACCTGAAGATATGTCTTCCCCGATGAGCTTGACAGTTAGTGAGAAGGAGATTATTGTCTTTGATATGGCTGACACTAAGCTTATGCATTTCTCGAAAGATGGAAAGTTTCTAAAGAGCATTGACCTCCCGGTATTTGCTTTGGCTGCTATTGAGGATCAAAATGGAGGCATTTGGATAGATTACTCTAATCAAGAATATGAAGATGTGAAACTTGCCTGGAAGCAGGATGCTGAAAGTGAGGCCGTTCCTGTTCTCGGAGTTCCAGATATTCTGAAGGGAATGACTATGGCCGAACTTACCACCTTCCTGCAGTTGCCTGATGGCGAAATACATTATATACCGAGTATGGAGAATCTGATTTATGGTCTTTCCGATGGTAAGGCCAAGGAAGTATATGCATTAGATTACAAAGGCAAATGGCCGTCGGAAGAAGAGTTTAGGAAGAAATATACAGGTAATGACTGGGCACCGAATATAGCAAAAAAATTTCCCATTAGGATTCATGGTGTTGTAGAGAATGAACGTTGGCTTGCAATTTGTTACCGTTATAAAACCTCTCAAGGTGATCTATATATAGTAGTCTACGACAAACAGAATTCACACTCCAAGACATACATTGATTTTTCTGGTCGCTATCATAGCCCTCTATACATAGACGGCTCGGAACTGTATATGTCATGCAGCGACGACACTATTGACATCCTGCAACTTAATTAGAAGTTAATTTGAAATAACTCAACTTATCTTAGAGCCCCTCTCAAATTTATGAGATGTGCTACCTGAGTAGTTACTTCGGACAATAAAATAGTAAATAAATGTTAATCAAAACATACTAATGTTAAAATTTGGACTTTTGTACGCTATCCTAAGTCATAGAAAGTAAATGAATAGGAAAAGATACATAAAGATGTTGACAGAAGCGATGGAGAGCCAGAAGCAGAGGCTCTTCAGATATGCCTGTTACCGTGTAGGCAATCAGGAAGATGCGGAGGATATACTACAGAATGTGTATCTCAAACTGTTGGAATCCACTGAGAGAAGGAAACTTGCGGACAGTCTAAACTCCTATATATTCCGTTCAGTGGTAAATGCTTGTTCCGATCACTTGAAAGGCAGTTCATCATCAAAGACATTTCTATATGACACACTTGAAATCGCCGAGGAGCCTTCAAATTTCGAGGAAGAAACCGTGATGATTAATAGACTTATGGAAAGTATGCCGGAATACCTTCGGGATTATGTAAGGCTAAAAATATACGCCGAAATGACTTTCGATGAAGTTGCCGCCACAATGCGAGTATCCTCTACAACGGCCAAAAGAAGATTTTATGAAGGAATAGAATATTTACGTGATAAATTCAATATGATATGAAACTCTCCGACTACGAAAATGATCAATCTTACCGACAGATAATAGAAAAGCTCGAACCTCGGCATGCTCCTGAGACATCAATTAAGTTTTCTCCTCATCAAAAAAAGCGCAGGGTGCGTGGTATTCTTTTATGGACAAGCCGAGTCGCCGCCTTGTTTGTGGTCGGACTGCTAATGACTCTATTTATTAGTCAGTCTCAAACCACTAACGGCGCAGTTAAAGTCCTTGAATCGGGTATAGAGAATATGCGTACTTCAGGATACTGTAACATTGATTTTTCTGCAAGGATGCTTACATCGAAAAATGCATATGCCCTTAAATTGTCTCCTCGTGGAGATATGCAACCCGCAACTTTGACATATAAGTCTGACAATGCCGATAAAGAAATAAGCCTAAGATGGTTTGATGGCCAGTCTCAGCACCAATTGACAATGTTTCCTGGAAGAGAAGTCAAGTTTGACGGGAATTTGATATCCGATATATCTATGCCTTCAGAAGTTTTTTCTATTATGTCAAATCTACTCTTCTCGCCTAATCCTGATTATAAAAAGATATTGGATTCGAATACTCTTGAAATGACCACTAATGGAGATGAGATTTTAGTCAGAAATATAGGCAAACATAAGAAAGTAGAGTTTTGTATCAAATTCTCGAAATCATCCGGGAGATTATTGGATTTTTATGCCTTTGATACATCCCACGGAGAAAAGATACTTATGATAAAAACTGAAAAAATAACCTATAAAAATACCTTAATATCAAAATGAAAACATCTGTTACATTATTTTCAGCAGCAGCTTGCACCGTTCTGCTCTTATCATGTGGCTGCAAAAATCAGAGTAGATCATCAAATAGAAATCTTCAAGATGAGCATCCTGTGTCTTCCGTCCTTGCAGATTCCCCGATCGTAGCGGAAAGGGTAGTGGTAGGGGAAGATACAGTCGTAGTAGCCAAAGTAACTGAAATGCCGGATCCAGTCGCCATACTTGCTTCAGAAGTGTTTGATGAGTTTGAATTAATAAAGCTCGAAGATTCAGAAGAAGCTTTGACTGGGGGTGGAAAGACATGGGTGTCTAAAAATCATATCATGATTTGGGATGGAAATAATGTCAAGCTATTCGATCGAGAAGGGAAGTTTATCGCTAATGTAGGAGCTAAAGGACAGGGACCCGGGGAATACTCCATTGCTCCATATTATATGACAATTGACGAAACCCAGGGCAAGATCTATATGATGACTTACTCTGCCAAGGAAATTAATACGTATAATATCTCTGATGGTTCGTTTTTAGGACGCATACCCTTGGCTTATGACTCCCCAAAGGGATTTTGTAAGATTGACTCTAAAAATGGTCTGATTACAGTCGCCAGTATGCAATTTAAGGGTGACCTGCCAACTTCACCGGTTTGGGTACAGGACTTTGAAGGCAATGAGGTGTCTGCCGTGCAACGTCCGGATCTTGCTCTAACTCCTGACTTTTCAAATGAAATAATACCTGCCACAACCCCGGATGAAAGTCAACTTTATCACTCCTACACTCTTATTACATCACTCAGACCAGATACTCTTTATAGGTCGGATGGCAAAAATATGCATCCGGAGTTTACATACGATTTCGGAAAGGATTTGAGGATGCACTCATTTCAGTCTTTCCCCCAATTTTATGTTGTTGAAACTTATGGAGATCCGGTGATGGTTTCTGAAAGCTCATGGATAGTGGGCAGTGATATGCCATTGGTGATTGATAAATTATCTCTTAAAGGAGCACCGGGTGAATTGATGATAGATCAACTTGGAACTTTAAGTTTAAAGAAATATTGGAACACTCTTAATTCTCCTGGTTATTTTGCCCAGTCATTTGATCCCGGTGATTTGCTCGATATGCTTCAGGCTGCTCCCGATTCCCATCCCTTAGCTAATGAAGAAGGAATAAAAAAAATGGAGGAACTTAGAAAGACAATTAATCCGGAAGGAAATCATTACGTCATGATTGGACATTGGAGATAAGAGGCAATAATAGGAGAGTCAATGAAAAACAATACGGATTATTCGATTGGAACTGATATCTGTACTATAATAATAAGCATTAAGTGAGAGAAATACTAATTTTGCAGTCTAAATAGGGACGCGCGTCTCGTGCGTCCCTACCAATTTTACTGAATTATGATGGTATATAAACTTGTAGGGTCGCACAGTTCATGCGTCCTAAATTTGGCAATGAAAAATGTGATGATAATAATCATCATTTTGGCAGGTTGCTCTCCCCAGACTAAAGATTCTGAGGAGAAGCCG
>CAZWJO010000184.1:0-4636 GCA_964634905.1 uncultured Sangeribacter sp. | reverse complement strand
AACGATTAACGATTAACGATCGACTATTAAGATGACACAATAAATGCAAAAAGCGGAATCCGATTGGATTTCGCTTTTATTTTTGCAAAATATTTCATATCTTTGCAAATCAAACAACAATTATTGAAATTTTGTCATGAAAAAGACTCTAATTATGGCCATCTCAGTCATGGCAGCTACAGGATCTTTTGCCGCATCTCCACTTTGGCTGAGAGATGCTGCTATATCTCCCGATGGCAAATGCATAGCCTTTACATATAAAGGGGATGTCTACTCCGTGCCTACAGCCGGAGGAGAAGCACATCAACTCACATCCAATGAGGCATTTGATTCAAAACCCGTATGGACACCAGATGGGAAACGCATTGTGTTCCGAAGCGACCGCGAAGGAAGTGATGATATCTTTATCATGAATGCGAATGGAGGTAGTGTAAAAAGATTGACCACTTCCAGCATCGCAGAAACGCCCCTTGCTTTCCTCAATGACTCAATACTACTCTTTTCTGCAAACGAGATGCCGGCTCGGAACTCTGCGCAAGCCCCTATCCTACCTCAAACTTATTCTCTAAATGTCAACCAGCCCGGCACACGCCCCTCAATGTTCCTATCTATGCCGATGCTCTTTTCGTCGGCTGGACGTGATGGCAAGATAATTTACACCGACAAAAAGGGCTATGAAGATCCTTTCAGAAAACATGAGCGGAGCTCCGGCACTAATGACATCTGGCTATATGACAATGGGAATTTCAGGCAACTGACTTCATTCAACGGTCATGACCGTAACGCTGTATGGGCTCCGAAAGCTGATTCTTTCTATTTTCTATCAGAAGAGGATGGCACTATAAATATATATGCTTCCGACCTGAATGGCAACAAACGAAAACTTACTGCGTTTGAGAAACATCCTGTCAGGAATCTTAGTGCATCTGATAATGGACTTATGGCATTCAGCTGGGATGGGGAGTTATATACTCTGACAGATGGCGGACAACCACAAAAAGTAAATGTTGATATAGTAGCGGATGATTATGACTCCGACCTTGTGAAGAGATACGTATCAAATGGAGCATCATCGTTTTATGTAGCACCCAAAGGGAATGAATTGGCTATCGTAATTCGTGGCGACGTATATGTGACAGACGCAAAATACAAGACGACCAAGCGCATCACGGACACTCCTGACCAAGAACGCACTGTCAGCATTTCTCCCGACGGAAAGACCATGGTATACGATAGTGACCGCGATGGATACTGGCAACTTTTCACTGCCAAAATAAAAAATCCCGACGAAGAACAATTTGCATACGCTACAGAAATAATAGAGGAACCTCTTTATAAATGTGAGACAAGCGCCATGCAACCCATAATCAGTCCTGATGGAAAGAAAGTTGCTTTTCTTGAAAACCGATCGGAGTTGCGGGTCATAGACTTAGAGACCAAGAAAGTGACAACTGTTTTAAATGGGAAATACAACTATTCTTATTCTGACGGCGACCAGCAATTTGCATGGAGCCCAGACAGCCAATGGCTATTAATGAACTATATAGGTGTCGGAGGATGGAACAACACTGATATCGCTTTGATTAAGGCTGACGGCAGTGAAGTGGTAGACCTTACGGAGAGTGGGTTTAGCGACGGGAACCCGAAATGGGTGCTCGGAGGCAAGGGCATTGCATTTGAGTCTGCAAAATACGGAATGAAAAACACCGGAAGCTGGGGCAACCAGAGCGATATTATCCTTATGGCACTCGACGGAGAGGCTTGGGACGACTTCAATATGACAGAGGAAGAAGCCGATATTAAGGACAAGAATTCCAAGGATAAAGAAGAATCTGATGAAAAAGATCAAAAAGACAAAAAGGATAAGAAAGGAAAGAAAGACAAAAAAGATGTGAAAAAGGATGAAAGTCCGAAATTCACGCCTGATCTTGCCAACCGACGCTACCGTACTAAGCGACTGACAGGCAATTCAGCATTGATTGGCGATTACTTCCTTACCCCGAAGGGAGACAAGCTTTACTATACTGCTTCGAGCACCGAAGGGAAACGCAATCTTTATTGCCGAGACTTGAAAAAGGGGGATGTAACCGTGATCTCATCCGGCATCAGCGGTATTGAACCAGATGCAAAAGGAGAAAACATTTTCCTTTGGGGAAATGGAGGCATCAAAAAGATGTCACTTTCCAACGATAAAATCGAGGATGTGGAATATGAAGCTCTATATGACAGAAGCCCTTCGAAGGAACGCGAGTATATTTACGACCACATGCTGCGTCAAGTCAACGACAAATTTTATGACGAAAACCTGCATGGAGTAGACTGGGAATATTATGGCGATCATTACCGAAAGTTTCTTCCATATATCTCCAACAACCGCGACTTTGCAGAAATGCTAAGCGAGATCCTTGGGGAACTCAATGCCTCTCACACTGGAGGCCGCGCATACGGCAATGGCACTCCCCTCTCTACCTCATCTTTGGGAGCGTATTTCGACGAATCGTATGACGGCGACGGCTTGAAGATTGAAGAGATAATCGCACGTGGACCTTTATCGACAAAAGCAGCAGATTTGAAACCAGGCGACATTATTCTCGCTATCGATGGAGAAAATATACTTCCTCACCAGGATTATAATGCGATGCTCGACGGCAAAGCCGGCAAGAAGGTGCGTTTATCCGTCAAAAGCTCAGATGGAAAGACACGTAATGTCACAGTAAGACCTATTTCAATGGGAGGACTATCCGACTTGAGCTATGAGCGTTGGGTAGAGAACAATGAACGGTTTGTAGACAGCATATCCAATGGGAAAATAGGTTATATTCATGTACAAGGTATGAATACCTCCAGTTATCAGAATGCTTACGAGCGCCTGCTCGGCAAATATAGGAATTGTGATGCAGTGGTCGTAGACACCCGCTACAATGGAGGCGGCTGGCTCCACAATGACTTGGCTATTCTTCTCAACGGAAAAGAATATGCACGATATTCACCACGTGGACAATATATCGGAAGTGAACCATGGGCTCAATGGACAAAACCCTCAGCAATGCTTGTCAATGAATGTAACTATAGCGACGCATCAGGCACACCCTACGTATTCCAGAGTCTCGGAATCGGCGATGTGGTAGGAGCCCCGATACCAGGGACAATGACAGCCGTGTGGTGGGAGACACAGATTGATCCAAGTCTGGTATTCGGTATTCCTCAGGTGACTAATCTTTCTATAGATGGGAAGCCACTTGAAAACACACAGCTTAATCCGGATGTCATCATCTACAATGCTCCTGAGGATGTAGAGACAGGCTATGATGCCCAGCTTGAAGGAGCAGTAAAACATTTGCTTAATGCAAAATAATCATAGATACACACACGTCAGTTAGACACCTTATAGGCATTAGGATTCCACAGATTAAAGGCGTGGAATCCTAATTTTTGATTTTTTTTGATTATTTCTATTTATATTTAATTTTTTTATGATTATATTATTCAATTTTTTATTAATTTTGTAGGCTCATAATAAACGCTAATCATTTAAACAAATAAACTAATGAAAAAAGCAATATTACCATTGGCGGCATTATCTCTTTTAATTGCCTCCTGCAATCCGGATACGAAGGACTCATATCAGACTCTCTCCTTTCCGGAATACAACCTTATCATCGACGATCAAAATCCTGATCAGCTTGCTCAGGCATCATACGTCAACTATCAAATCAAAAACAACATATCTAAAGAAGTAGTCGACGTAAAGGCAACTGATCTTGTCATCAACAACCAGAAGTATTCATTCGAGACTGACACGATGAAACTTCGCACTAAGAGTATCCCACTTGAAGGAGGCACCTCTTACAATCTATATTTCTCAAAAAAGGGTCCTGCCGGAGTAGGATGCGCTGCAAGTGACATCAACGGAACATTTGTATATTATTATACGCCCCCAAGCAATGTCCTTAATCCCGTCTATGAGAGTATCCAATTAGGCCAACGTCTTGATCTGAGCTATATACTTAACGACCGATACAAGGTGCAGACTTTCTGGCCTGTGGCATTTTACTTAGGGCAGACCACTTCGTTTTCAGATGGCGAATCCCATAGCACGAAAGCATCCCACTACTTGACACAAATAGATTTTGAAAAGAATATTGCCTCCGTCTATGTCTACAACGCTGAACTTTCAGCTAATCAAGATTCAAAGTTCCCTAAAGTAATAAGATTTGAAAACATTCCAGTCAAGTTCAATCACCATGAATTTTATCTAGAAGCAGAGTCTCCGAAGACAACAGTCTTAGGCAAGAAAGACAACCAAGTTGCGATGGTAGATTCAGTGGGATTTGAAGCGAAAAACTTCACAATGAATTTGATCTCAGCTGATCTCACTGAAGTTCAAATTAACTATACCCTCGATGGCCATAACGTCAACTTTCATGGGAATTCCATCGTAAAACCAGGAAATTAAGCGCACATTATTGATGCCAGACTGAAAAAAGAGATTATTTTTGAAAAAAAAGATAAAAAAATTTGTTGGTTTCAAAAATTATCAGTAATTTTGCACTCGCAAACGCAACCGAGGCGATTGCAAAATTGGAGTGATGCTCGAGTGGCTGAAGAGGCACGCCTGGAAAGCGTGTGTACGCCA
>CAZWJO010000183.1:0-4718 GCA_964634905.1 uncultured Sangeribacter sp. | reverse complement strand
GTGCCGACATGGAACTATGGGCAACTCTCCCACCGCAATGGCATTCCTTGCGTGACAGTCACTTCTGAAGTTGACCGCGGAGCATTCTCCCTGGTAGTGACCGACAAATTGATGAAAAAAATCGATAAACTTCCTCTCCCAGATGGAGTGACTATCGAATATGGAGGAGACTATAACCAGTCGCTTGAGATGTGGCCTCCTATCATATCAGCTCTAATAATGGCGGTAGTGATAATATTCTTCATCCTTCTGTCGCACTATAAGAATGTGAAGACCTCTGCCCTACTTCTATTTTGCATTGTGTTGTGCGTGCCAGGTGCCGGTATCGGCTTGGCAATCCAAGGAGAAGTATTGTCTTTAACTTGTACCCTTGGTTTCATTTCCTTAATGGGTATTCTCGTTAGAAATGTAATCATCATGATCGACTATGCTGAGGAACTGCAAAGATCGGAAGGGATGACGGTCAAGGAAGCAATTTTCCACAGTGCCGAACGCCGAATGCGCCCAATCTTCCTTACCTCTGCAGCGGCTTCGATGGGTGTCTTGCCTATGGTGCTTACAGGCACTCCATTGTGGCGACCGATGGGCACTGTGATTTTCTGGGGAACCATCATCACATTCTTCTTCATTGTCACCGTAATTCCGGTCCTCTACTGGAAAGTGATGCAGAAAAAACAATCTCAACAAGAATCAAAATGAAAAAGATAATTAGTATAGTGGCGGCGGCAGCAGTAGTCTATTCTGCCGCTGCTCAGACTCAGCAATTGACACTTGAGGAGTGCGTCAACTTGGCTCTCGAGAATAATGCACGCATGCGCACAGCAGAATATTCCATGGAAGCTTCACGAGAGACATCGCGTGAGGCATTCACCAACTATTTTCCATCCATAAGTGCCAATGGAATTGCTTTCACAGCAAATCATGGTATGCTCCAACATAACATAGATCTTCCACTGTCAGCGCTTATCCCTGATATGCCGAATATGAACTTCGACATAAGCCTTCTGAAAAAGGGTTCATTTGCCGGATTGAATCTTTTACAACCCATTTTCTTAGGAGGACGAATAGTAAATGGCAACCGCCTTGCACATGTCGGGGAGGAAGTGAGCAAGTTGCAAAAGCGACAGACGGAGGATGAAGTGCGTAAGGACGTGGAGCAATATTATTGGCAACTCGTTTCGCTTCATTCCAAACATCAGACATTGGAAAAAGTTATAGCTATGCTTGATACACTTACGAGTCAGGTGCAGAGCTATGTCGATGCAGGCGTGACGACAATCAATGACCTTCTTGAAGTCAAACTGAAAAGGAACGAGATGCTTGTGGCACGAAGTGAACTTGACAATGGTATTTCGGTCATACGGATGCTTATGTCGCAGTATATTGGCAAGGGCACAACGGGGTGTGTGGATGTAGCCTCAGACATTGAGGTTGGCGTAGTGCCTGAATTTCCTCAAGAAATCTACATGAGTCCTGAGGATTGTCTTTCGCAAACGGTCGGGCATGGTCTTCTCACTCAGAATGTGAAAGCGAAGGAACTTGAGCAAAGGATGGCTTTAGGGAATAATCTTCCTACCGTGGCAGCTGGAGCGAGCTACAATTACGAGCACCTTTTAGATGAGGGTCATACGTTTGCAAATGTCTATGTGACTGTCAGTATACCGTTGACTGATTGGTGGGGAGGCTCTCACAACATGAAGAAGAAAAAAATCGAGACGCAGATAGCAAAAACACAATTGGAGGATAATTCACAATTGCTTATGATTGCCATGACAAATGCGTGGAATGACCTGACCACTTCCTACACTCAGATGAATATAGCCAACGAATCCATCTCCCAGTCGGCAGAGAATCTGAGACTCAACCAAAATTTCTACCAAGCGGGCACCATCACAATCTCTGATCTGCTGAATGCCCAGACCCTCTATCAGCAATCGCAGGATAAGTTTGTGGATGCCTACGCCCAATTCCAGATCAAAAAACTTTCTTATCTTCAGGCAACGGGACGATAAACATTGATCTGTCGCTAAGAAATTGGAATTCAATGGCTGGTCTACTAAGCTATAGCGACCAGCCATTATTTGTGGTTATTGCAAGAGGATGACTTCTCCAATTTTACCTCTTAATAATTTGAAGGAATGGTCGGATGCTGTGATTGCGTCCATTGTTTTGATAGGTTCATCCCAGGAGTGATTAGCAAGTTTAAATTTGGAATTGTGGACTGAGAAAACTTTGGAAGGACGCAGGTCATGGATTATCTTTTCCTGTTCCAAAGGCATTGTGTGAATATATTTCCAGTCTTTATCATACTGACCGTTTTCAAGTATTGCCAAATCTATTTTGGGAAATCTTTCTGCAATCTTTGCAAAATGGTTGCCATAGCCTCCGTCTCCACCTATAAAAATATTCCATGATGGGGACTCAAGCATATAAGATGCCCATAGGGTATTATTTCTTTTGAGAAATCTGCCGGATAAATGACGTGATGGCAGTGCTGTGAATTTAAAATCTACAAAAGGAGTTGCTGAATCATTCCAATCCAGTTCTTCGATTTTATCAGCTGGGATTCCCCAGAACTCAAGGTGCTCTCCTACGCCAAGCGGACAGACAACTTTACCAACTCTATCCTTAATAGCTCTGATTGTGCCATAGTCAAGGTGATCGTAATGGTCATGAGTTATCACCAATACATCAATGTCTGGCAAATCCTTTGGAGAATAGATGTCAGTGCCTTTAAATGGTTTCATAGTAAGTCCGGCGGGGAAAGAAGATGTCAGTACCGGATCGACAAGTATCTTTTTCCCATCGATGATCAAGAGATAGGAGGAATGTCCAAACCAAATCAGTTGATTTTTGGATAGGTCAAGGACATTAAGATCTGTTTTTATAGATTTTAATGCGTGGTCAGGCACAGTGTTATTAGCACTCTTTTTAGTGAAGAAGTCCCACATTGCTCGTAAGGACCCTTTATCGGAAGTCATGGTGGGAGTCACTTGCTGATTGTGAAAGCTACCGTTTCGATAATTTGGGGAATGCTCGATTCTTTCAAGTCTTTCTCCTCTGGGACTCCGACCGAAAGATGGATGAAATATCACTGCGACTCCGGCTATTACCACAACTGTCAACAATATATACAGTATTATCATAATTGTTTTCTTCATAAGAACTTAAATGCTTCGCAAAATGCACGATGCAAAATGATCATACAAAAATAATGATTTTTTTCGATATGATTTATAATTTCGTAAATTATAATCCATTTCGCTTAGATTTTGGTTAGTAGCTCCTCATAGTTACACACCATTATCACTTTTGGCTTGCGTTTGAGAAAGATAAATCAGTCAAGAAAAAATACTTTAGCAGAAGAATAAACTTTGATCAATAAAAAAAGGAGTATTCTCTTTTAAAAGACCAAGAACACTCCGCTGACTGATTATAGGATTTAGTTTAGAGTTGTGTGAGTAGCCAATTCTGTTCGCCAAGTTTACCAATTAACTCAACAGCTGTCTCACTCCAATATAGATCGTCTTCCTCATCCTTGAGATATGCTTTGAGAAGATCGTAAGTAGTTGGATCGTCATGAACTTCTGCCACACACTTACGGAGAATCTCAAGACCTTCTGTCTGACGTTGGAGATCACATTTTACATATTCAACCGGGTCTGCAACCAATGCCACTGCCTGACGGTCTTCAACCTTCACTTCTCCACCAAGATCAAGTATACGGTCGATAAATTTAGTCACCCAATCCATTTCTTCATCATAATGGCTGAGATATTTGTCACTAAGTTTGTTAAAACCTGCTGATTTAAGAATTTGTCCTTGTACCTTATGCACAAAAGCACCGTTTGTAAGGCCCGTAGTGAAAAACTGCAATGCCTCGATTGATTTTTCTTTATTCATAATTGTCTTTTCTTAATATTTTCGGAAATAAAACATTTCTAAGTAGAGAATGGTTATGCTTATATAAACACAAAACTTATCCAAAACAAAACAATTTAGAAATATATTATCAAAATAAAAAAGATATATACATGTTTAAGCTATCAGATCTCTACACAGACATTATACATAAGCCATGGCCTACCGACTGTGGTATTACCTGTGAGATTCTTAATGGAGAAATGGCTAAGTTGAATAGACAACTTACTGAAAGTGTCTCATGTTTTTCATATACTCTTATTTTATCAGGAACACAGACAGTCCTCTACAACGACAAACAAACTTTCCTAACTAAAAATGACATATTCATTTATACACCAGGAATGATGATACGAACAATGGATGTGTCAGATGATTATGAGGCTGTGTGTCTTATGGGAGATGAGTCTACAACGTATGAAATTCCATACGCTCGCAATGTAATGATTGTTAAGCAGTTCGTTTTTATAGCGAGTTTCAAATTCTGACCACTCTGAGGTGGGATTTTCGTGAAACCATTGGCGTAACTCAGTGGATGGGGCCACTTCCTTGTCCCATAGGTCATAATGAAAAGTTTCGTGTGAAAGACCGCGAGGCCAAAGACGATCTACATAAATTCTGAATCCATCATTAGAAGATGCTGTTCGTATGCTCTTTTGATAAGTATTTTGTTTTCCATAATCTTTGTTTTTTCATTGCGCGATGTACCAACGATAATAGGTTAATCGATGCTTATGAAAGGTGAACAAACAAGCCTCTAATATGTTTTACTACAAAAAGGGGAAAAAGTCTCTTTT
>CAZWJO010000182.1:0-4730 GCA_964634905.1 uncultured Sangeribacter sp. | reverse complement strand
TGGGGATGTGCGTCGATCGGAAATCCTTCCGGTGGCGCGCGCGATGAGGATCCTCCACGCTTCGTGCGTGCAAATCCAGCTCCAGGATCGGTCAACGTAGACCCGAGCAACATCAACATCGATTTCAACGAACTGGTCAACGTAAAGGAGGCTTTCTCAAAAGTAGTGCTGTCACCTCCCGGGACTTCCACACCAAGGGTTTCGACCCGTGGACGGCGTGTTGTGGTCAACATCACCGACACTCTTCTCCCCAACACTACCTACACCATCGACTTCGGGGATGCCATTGAAGACAACAATGAAGCCAACAAACTTTCCGGCTTTGCCTACACATTCTCTACAGGTCCAGTACTTGATTCACTCCGAATCTCCGGTATGGTGCTCGGAGCGGAAGACATGGAGCCACAGCAAGGTGTTTTTGTCGGAGCATATATCTCAAAGGAGGATTCCGCTTTCACCCGTATGCCTTTCGAGCGACTCGCACGTACAGACGAATATGGGCGATTCATAATTCGAGGCCTGCAAGACACAACTTACCGCCTATTCGCATTGAAAGACCTTGATAACGATAAGCACTACGCTAATCCGGAGGAAGACATAGCATGGTTTGAAGATATAATTCGCCCATCTTCCGAGCGCATTATGACCAACGATACCATCCGCGACTTATACACGGGCGCTGTCGATACTATCATTGAGCGCGAAAGGACACGTTTCTTGCCAAACAATGTGCTCTTACGCATGTATAATACAGGGCTCAAACCACAATACCTCGTCAGCTATAATCGTCCCGACTCTACGCGCTTGGAATTCATCTTCAATTCCCCATCCAAAAGGCAACCTACTATCATGATAGCCGACGATGAAAACTATTCCACTCCATTGAAAGGGGAAACGACTGTCGGGAACGACACACTGAAATTCTGGCTTCCGAAAGAGCTCGCTGTGCGCGATACCCTTAAGCTCGCTCTAAAGTATTCTAACGTTGATCTGCTTACTGGCATAGAGACTATTGTCAACGACACTGTGAAGCTCATGAAGCCAAAAGAGCAATCATCTAAAAAGAAAGAGAATAAGAAAAAGAAGCCGGCAAAAAATAAGAATGCCAAAGACAAGAAAGGCAAAGATCTCGATGCGGCAGCAATCCCAACGGATTCAATTTCCGGGCTTCCAACTGATTCCCTATCCAATCTTGCCTCTGACTTAAAGGATGATAAATCAGAAGAGGAAGAAGAAGAAAAACCGAAGATTCCGACATTCGCCTTCAGCGCCAAGGGATCGGACACCGATATTACCCAACCTCTGACAATAGAGGTCCCAATTCCTCTCATGCGTCTTGACTCCCTCGCATTTCACCTTGAGATAAAACCTGACACGACATGGATGCCCGTTAAAGGGGAATATCGTCTCCAAAGGGCTGACACTCTTTCTGAACGTCGGTTCAAAATAGAATTTCCATGGCAAAGAGGATACGCCTATCGGCTGACGATAGACTCCCTCGCCGGCACAGATATCTATGGAATCAACAGCGACCCTTTGCAGTATGAATTCAAGACGAAGGCTCCTGAAGATTTATCTAATCTAAAGATCAATTTGAGCGGGCTTGAGTCTGATATACCCGCTTTTGTCCAGCTTATTGCATCCGGCGACAAACCGAAATACACTGCCCCTGTCGTAAATGGGTCGGCATCATTCGAAGGAATTGATGCCGGGAAATACTATGCGAGGGTATATGAAGATTTCAACGGAGACGGGAAATACACCACTGGCAGCTATCGCCTTCAGAAAGTTTTTGGTGAGCCGGTAGATACTATTGCTATCTCTAATTCTATTTTATCGAACCTTCCGACTGATTCAATATCTGAGACCGCAAGAGATTCCATCTCAATTCCAGGAGAATCAATAGTAGTCGAAGAGAGAGAGTCAGTGGATATTTCTCCGATTCCCGGCGACTCCATCTCTCTTCCATCGGATTCAATCTCACTTCCAAGCGATTCAATTGCCTTTGCGAATGATTCGATATCTCCAAAAATCCCAGTAGTTAACAAAGGCTTCATAAGGCCATTGAGCGACCAGGAGATAGTAGACAGTCTCGTTAGGATAGGATATAGCCTTGTCCCGATAGAGACGGACTCCATTGGGAAAGACATATTGATAGCGATTCAGCCTGACTATGTCTATTATTATCCAAAGACCATAAATGTCAAGAAAAACTGGGATATGGAGCAGAGTTGGAATGTCTTTGAGACCGCCCTCGATCTCCAAAAACCAAGTAAGTTGAAGAAGAACAAGCCTAAGCGTACAAGCAATACCCGTGATGCAGAGGAAGAGGATGAAGAGGAAGAAGATGAATTCGGCTCAAATCCCTTCGACACCAACCGCAGAAACAATAATAACCGCAACAGCAACCGCGTCAACAACCGAAATTCCGGCATTCGCCAATCATCCTTCTAAAACTCAACTTTCGCAGGCTCAAGCTGAAGGTTAAGAGGATTATGGAAGGTTAAGACGGTTATAATTTGAATCAACTAATCATTTTCTTAAAGACTCTGCTTGAAGTCTTAATAAGATATACTCCTTTCCCTATGCCGGACATGTCTCTGACAGCTCCGGCATATCTCTTTATTCCCATCAAATCATACACTTCCACATATTCATCGGGGGAGAGTTCCTCTCCGACTCCATCAATTCCTTCTACACCCCCGACATTGAGTGCCATCCTCAGTCCGCTCACTGGGTCAAAATATCCGTTGGCATTCCGTGGGTCTTCGGGATCAGGTATGTCATGACGGTTAGTCGATGCGATTATTCTCATCACATCCTCCACAGTCAAAGTCGGGACAGCCTCAAGCCACGTAGCTATATAACCGGCCGTGTAAGGCGCAGACATTGAGGTCCCACCCTCAGATAGCCATGCTGTCCCTCCCATCCGGAGATGAGGATAGTGGGGATTGAGTTCAAGGAAAGGAATGCTTGCAGCCGACATTAGGGTTCCTCCCGGAGCAACGGTATTGGGCAATACTCTACCGTCGCGAAGAGTTCCGTAGCTGCTGTAGCCTACAGTGGCGCCATGTTGGAAACCCGAAGCCTCGAAATACACTTCGTCATCTCCTGACCCTACGGGAGCAGACGTAGGTATTGAGTCCCGATTACCATACATCCCTACACTTATTACCCTGAATCCGCAGGCAAGGTCGCTTATCGAACGATCGGCAGAAGGCATTGGACTTCCACTCAATCCTATGAGGCGAGTGTAGATACCATCGGCATACACCTCAATGTCATTTCCCGGTTCTCCGGTCACTTTGACAGCCAAGAGGTATCTTGCCCATCCTTCCGGAGTTTCTTCTTCCGATTTGAAATCATATTCCAATGCAGTGCAATGCCGTCCATTTTCTGAATCAACGCCACCGACTACAATCATTTCCCCTTTAAATGGGAAATCCTCGTCGTCGCTGACTGAGTTGCAATTCTCAGAGTCCCATATATAATGACGGCCTGATTCTTGGTTAACGGTAAACGGTTCTTCCCATTTGACTACGCTCTTTTCATTAGTATCATAGAGTCCAAGCGAAACCGACAAGGGCTCATCTGTACTGCTCCATATTTCGGTTGCACCATACATGTTTATTTGGTCCCATGCCCGGTTGCCGAGGCGAAACGAAACGGATGTCACATCTTCGTTGAAAGAGGAAATCAGGGAATTCAGATGGGTGCCCTCATTTCCCGAGGAGAGCACTATTATTGCATCATCCGCACACATGTCAAGATATTGTGAAAATAGCGTACTCCCATCGTGAGGTCCCGTATAGCTTCCTACAGAAATGTTGATTACAGCCGGTTTCCCAACTTCCTTGGCATAGTCAATAATGTCTTCGACTCCGGCCAAGAGTCCTACTTCAGTCAATTTGGATACGGTCACAACAATATCCGCATCCGGAGCAATTCCCGAATACGGCGTGCCGGCGCCTCCGCCTGCAATTATGCCGCATACATGCGTGGCATGATATTTGTCAGGAGTGTCTGTGACCCATTCACTATATTCGGCATCTCCGTCAAGTTGCTTGCGGATTCCGTCCCATTCAGAATATTGAATCACACGTTTTATCCTCGACTGTCCGTTCTCGTCAAGAAATGTCGGATGCAAGGGATCAATACCTATGTCGCATATCCCCACTACTACTCCCTTGCCTGTATAAGGAGCGTCGAGAGCTGTTCCATTTTGGATACTGCCGGCATTGTAAAATCCTTTGGCAATGTCTAAAGTCGGCGTGATAGTTCTGGATTGCTGGCTTCGAGGTTGCTCTCCGCTTCGGGTAGGTTGATTGGGGAAGAAGCATAGGAGTAAGTCGCCACGACGGCGCAAGATATCGACTCCCTGATCTGTCAAGGAGTCGATATCTTCGTCTGAAGTTATCTTTACAATGCGTGGAATATAGGAAGGTGAGTTTTCCTCCGCATACATGCACGCTCCAAAAATCAATAAATCAAAAATTAGGATTAAAAGCAGTATAAATCGTTTCACTGGTTTGCGTTTTGCGTTGTATGTTTTGCGTTTTGCGTAGTCTTTGGATACATCTTGATTTATCTTGATATATCTTGATGTATCTTGAATTATCTTGATAGAACTTGTTATCTTCTTATCGTTGATCGTTGAATTATTCACCTGGGAGGGAGAAAGTAACCTGTACGTTAGATTCGCTTTCTACCGGAGTGCCTCCGACAGTAGC
>CAZWJO010000181.1:0-4747 GCA_964634905.1 uncultured Sangeribacter sp. | reverse complement strand
TTGAACCAGCTTTCCGCTGTGTCATTCTGCCCGGGAACAAGACGCACGATGATAGCTTCCTGTTCATTCTTGGCATCCATGTTTGCGGGAATATATCTGGCTGTACCATTGTTAAGGTCGTAGCGGACTGTGCCATGCGGTATTGATGCTCCCATGGCAGATAAATTATAGGGATTCTCTGGGTGCTGGCTTATACTTGGTTTGAAACCATTCGCAGGAGAGAGATACATATTCTGAGGATCAGCAACAGGAGTCCCGTCTACGAGGAAATAATAAGTGAAAACGTCTTTGAAATCGCTATTGACTTCCGCTTCCCAAATGCCTTCGCTGTCATGCTTCATCGCTAAGGGTTCGCTAAATTGTTCAGCTACCAGCATCACATTTTCTGCTTCAGGGGTCTTCATGCGAAATACTATACCGTCTGCCTTGTATTCCGGCGATAGAATCGGACGTGGGAAAAGACGAGCCATCACACCCGGAGTGAATTGTTCCTCCTTGCCCGTAGCGGCAAGAGCCGGCTGGCCGTTTTTCATCGCTTCTTCTGCAGCCTCTTGTCGGAATAACAATGGAAGAGTCTTACCAAGGAAATACTTAGCATTCATCCAAGTATGTCCATACTTGTCATGTGTAAATTCTTTTACGGACCGAATACCTTTTTTATCAAGAAACTCCATATAGTCGCGTGCGGTGCCATACAAGAAATCATCGGTGCCTACTCCAAGCCAGAAGAGATTGATCTTGCTGTTGGTGTCATTGGCATTGTCATATACATTTTGAAGCCCTGTAGATGTGAAAGAGCTGTAGCTGCATAGGTAGGAGAACTTGTCAAGATTTGTCAGTCCGGTTGCAAGTCCCTGGTTTCCACCACGAGAAAAACCTCCGATTGCGCGGTGATCACTATCGTTGATAGTGCGGTATTTATTTTCTATATATGGCATGAGGTCGTTGATAAGATCTTTGCCGAATACGTCGCCCATCGCCATTATATCTTGCGGAGGGGTTGCCAAAAGTTTGGTTGGATAGCCGTATGGGAGCACAACAATCATCTCCTCAGCATTTCCGTCTGCTATCAAATTATCAAGGATATAATTCACGCGCCCTACTTTATAGTATACCTCCTCAGTATCTGTAGTGCCGCTTATGAGATAGAAGACCGGGTATTTTTTCTCTGGATTAGAGTAGTAGGAAGGAGGAAGATACACCACAGCATTGTTAGTCCCTTGAAGGCTGTTGGAATAATAATTTATATATTCCATCGAGCCATGTGGCACATCCTTGATATCGTGGATCAGACTGCCATCCTGAGCCGGAATCTCAAGAAGGCTGTTCTTGAACCCCTCGTTAGGAAAATACTGATTATTCTCGGGATCCATGACACTGACACCATCCACTATAAAGCAATAGGGATACATATCGGGAGCAGCTGGGCCAAGAGTTGCAGTCCATATCCCTTCCGCATCACGGGTCATGAGATTGCGTCCGGCAAACTGTACATCTACCATCACCTCCTTGGCGTTATCATTCTTATAGCGGAACGTCACAGTCCCATCCTGGTTGCATACTGTAGATTCCAGTGCCGATGCAGTCAGCACTCCACAAAAACATGTCAATGCAAAAATTGTCTTTTTCATATTGGTATTAGATATATTTAGGGAGTTCAGTTATACGTTCCATTTTTCAGTTGCGAAATCAGGTCGGAGACCTAATTATTATGTCAAAACCCCAGACTTCAGTCTGGGGTAGACTGACATATAGCCCTGTAGCCTCGGAGAGGCGCTTCATGGTAGAGATTCCTCTCCATAAAATTTGGAACATCAAACTAAATCTCCATTGATATTTATCATTGCAAATTTAATGATTTTTTCTAATCATTCCAAATTTTATATGCTCCATATTTGACCACATTTGAAAGGTTTAATCCAATGACGTGATTTTTAATGATATTTAAGGGTTTAGATGTGATTTTGTTAAATCATAGTTAAAGAGTAACGCCGTATTAAACGTTGAGTTGTTGTAAGAGTCAAAGATTTCGTAAAACGAATGAACGCAAACAATAGAAACTAAAATAAATATTGATTAAAGATGAAAAAGAAAGTAATTGGATTGGCTCTCATGGCCATGGCGCTTGTAGGATTCAACGGAATGGCTCAAGATAACGCTCAGAACAGCAAACAATGCTGCAAGTCTCAGACAGAATGTCCGAAGGGCATCCAGAAGGCTCCAAAGATGAATCCATACGAGGGTCTCACTCTCACTGACGCTCAGAAGAGCAAACTCGCAGAACTCGACAGCAAGCGTATGGCTGACCATAAGGCAAAGATGGAGGCTCGTAAGGCTGAAAAGAAAGATCAGAAGAATGCCGACAAGGCAAAGAAAGCTGCTGACAAGAAAGCTCTTATGGAGGCTCGCAAGGCAGAGAAGATGGAATATCTGAAGGAAGTTAAGGCTATCATCGGTCCAGACCAGTATGTAGTGTTCCTTGAAAACTTCTATGTGAATGGTGGTGGCAACCATGGCGACAAAAAAGCTTTCATGCAAGGCAAGAGTGGCAAGAAAGGTATGGCACACAACAAAGGCAACAAAGATAGGAAAGGCCAGCGTAAGGGCGGCGATCGCAAAGGCGCCAACCGCAACGGAGCTACCTCTAATGCTCAATCCTAAAATAAATTTCGCAAGTGAATAACACACTTCATAGGCAAAAATAATATTACATGTTATATACCCGACGGAAGCATTCCTTCCGCCGGGTATATTACTGAATAATTGATCAGCTATCACTTCATTTAGAATATCGTTCCATTGAGCATTGAGTTTGATCCCGTTGACAGTCACTATCGTAAGATAAAGAGCCTTTTTTGTCTTTGTCAAAGAGTGGAAGACTCCCATATTGACCATTGAAATTTAATGATATAGCTAAATATTTTTAATTTATAATGGTGCGGTAAGTCTAATTTTTTAGGACTTACTGCACCATTATAACGAATATTTTTATTATATCATTACTTTTACGATGCCTTCCCATTCATAATACTTATGCGTTATTACAGGAGCAAAATTAGATCTTTCATAAGGAATTGAATTAGATTGATTGAGAGGCAAACACATGCCAACTTCCATCCTTTTCGCTTCTCTGAATATAACCTTTTTTTGTCATAAGCCGTAACTGATTCTTGACGGCCCTGTCTACGATTCCAGCTTTAAGCGCTATCGAATCAATGGTGATGTCCGGATTTTCATTCAGTGCTTTTAATATCAGTGCTGAACTGGGACTACGGAATACTATTTTTGCACCATCATACCACCAAACATTTTCAGATGTTTCTTTTAAAAAACCAATATTGTATTTCAATTCATCTGAGACAATGGATTTGAAGAATCGGAGAAAGTTTTTTATTTGTTTCACGGAAGCATGCGCTCCCTCAGAAGGAGTATCTCCAACCTCTACATCAGCCTGATGAAGAGCCTCAAGATATTCTTGTTTAATACGACTTCTCACGACAATCATTGGCCAATCATGTCGAGCAAGGATGTAGTTGACAAGAAGTCGGGCAATACGGCCATTGCCATCTTCAAATGGATGGATACGAATATATCGGTAATGGAACAAAGCCGCCAGCTCCACTGGAGAATATTCACCACTTTTTTCAGCCTCATTATACCAACTTACAAGATCTGCCATAAGAGCCGGAGTTTCTTCAGGTGAAGCATATTCAAAGCGGTCGCCATAACGAGTGATTACACTGTTCGGACGAGTCTTATACCTGCCTGCATGAATCACATAGCTTGTTTGGATGCCACCTGGAAGATTGCGGTATGCAGTATAGTCTTCTCTTAGTAAAGTTTTATGAAGCTGCCTTATGAAGTTCTGAGTTAATGGTTGATCCCGAAGATTAGCCTCATCCTGCATCAGAACCATACCGACTTGACTTGCTTTCATATCGACATAGTCCTTCAAATTGCCTTCTCCAGTAACCTTACCGAATATCAGTAAAAGCTCTGTCTGTCCGTATGTCAGAGTATTCCCTTCAATGTGATTGCTGTTGAAGTTATAATCCACAGAGAAACGCTGGCTAAGTAAATAGCGTTTTCTATCACTTATTGGGAAAAGACTTTTCCATTGATTATATAGCTGTTCTAATTTATCCATATTGTACAATTTGCATATCTGAACGTTCCCTAAGGGAACGTTCAGACGTTCCATTTGCAAAGTTAACACAATTTAATCAGATAGCAAAATCAAAATGCTTAGCAAATGAAAATTTAAAGCCGGTATAAATATGAGTTATTTGGAAAAAATGTTTATGATTTTTCTTAGCCATTATTTGGAAGATTCAGAAAATAGTTTTAATTTTGCGGTTGCAGATGCCTCTCATAGCTCCCCGCTCGGGGTGAAGTGAGAGGGAATCTGCGGAACGCATACAGTTTTTGCGTTTCAAAGACATATTAGAAAAGCGTTTATCCGCGCTGATTCTTGACGAATCGGAATTCTCGCAAAATTTCTATCTAAGTCAAGGGTTGAGCAACGGTAGATGCCCAAGGTTGTGTAATATCCTGTATTCAGCATGGTATCTCGGGAGAGATATACCCGAATATGATATTGCATATACGAGCGTGGGCTTCTGCGTTGCCGTCCGACTTAGATAGGGCAATGCGAGAAGCCTCGATTCGTAGGACGGTAACAGATACAGACTCCTACGCTTTTTCGTATTCATTTTTAAGACCAAGGAGGGGAGGACCGCGGTGTTAA
>CAZWJO010000180.1:0-4782 GCA_964634905.1 uncultured Sangeribacter sp. | reverse complement strand
CCAAGTTTCTTAGCCTCATCATTAAGGAAGTCGAGCTCGACGCAGCTTACCTCATAGTCTTTAGAAAGACCCTCATGAGTCTCATACATCTTCTTGCCTACAGTCTCATAGTCGCCAGCCACGAGAGCGTCGCAGACAGCGAGTACGCGGTCTTTTTCACCAATCACAAATTTGGCACGCATATAATCTTCTGCAGAGATGTCACTCTTAATTGAGTTAAGATCTTCCATAGTGGCATCACGAAGAGTCTCAAGACCGAGATGTTTAGCAACTCTCTCACATGATTCACGTCGCTTGTTGTAAGGAGAATCCTTAAGCTCATGCTTAACACGGGAATCAACTAGCACAAGACTGTAGTCTTTCGGATCGAAGGGGAAATATTCATATTCCAAAGAGCGGCAGTCAAGACGCATTAGATTGCCCTTCTTGCCCATGACAGAAGCAAATTGGTCCATGATTCCGCAGTTAACGCCGCAGTAGTTATGCTCAGTAGATTGACCAATCTTGGCAAGTTCAAACTTGTCGATTGTATTATTGTTGAAGAGATCATTGAGTGCGAAAGCGAAGCAAGATTCAAGAGCTGCTGAAGAGCTAAGACCAGCACCAAGTGGCACGTTCCCGGCAAAGACTGCATCAAAACCCTTGACTACTCCACCACGCTTCTGTATTTCACGACATACGCCAAAAATGTAGCGTGCCCATGCTTCCTTGGGAGCATCCTCTTCCTTCAGACCAAATTCGCTGTATTGATCAATATCGATAGAGAAAACTCTTACTTTGTCGGTGCCATTCGGCTTAATCTCAGCCATAATCACCTTGTCGATAGCTCCCGGGAAAACGAAGCCACCATTGTAGTCGGTATGTTCGCCGATGAGATTGATGCGCCCTGCAGAGGCATACATAGTGCCGTGGTCGCCGAAGCGCTGGAGGAAAAGCTCGTTGATTTTTTCTTTCATGATGATTTTATTTTAAAGTTTTTTTGGTATTATTATGAGTATTGTTTGTCTTATTAATTTTTATAAGATGTATAAGTCTTATAAGATTTATAATGGGATACCTATTATTCTACCGGGATGGTCAGCTTTGCTGGCTTTAGGCCTTTGGATTTGACTTCGAGGGTCAAAGCTCCGGGCTTGTCGCCACTCTTGACGATGACTGTAGCGGCTCCACTGAAAAGGTCCATGACGGGCTTATTGAAGTCGCGGAGTGAAGTTGGATCGCCGTTGGCTGTGGCTCTGAAGGATCCGTCGCCAGTAACATTAAACGTAACTTCAGGCTGGGCATCGGGAACAATATTGCCATCTTTATCCTCCACCTGGACTGTGATGTATGCCAGGTCATCACCATTGCCCTGAAGAGTCTTGCGGTTTGATGTAAGCTTGATGGCATATGGTTTGCCGGCAGTGCGGACAACGGCTTCTCCTGCTACAGAACCATCAGCATTGTAAGCTACGGCTTTCACTTCACCCGGCTCGTAGACAGTCTCATTCCACATCAGTCGATAGCGATTCATATTTGAAGAGTCATTCTTCTCACGTATTCCTTGGCTCTTGCCGTTGATGAAAAGTTCTGCTTTAGGGGCGTCAGTATAGACAAACACCGGAGTCACTTCACCCTCTCGTCCTTTCCAGTTCCAATGAGGAAGAATATGGAGAGTATGGTCTTTCTCGTTCCATTTCGAGCGGTAGAGATAGAAACGGTCTTTGGGGAGGGAAGCGAGGTCGAAGATACCGAAATATGAGCTGTGGCTAGGCCATGCGTCTGTATCGTAGGGTGATGGTTCTCCGAGGTAGTCGAAACCGGTCCAGACAAACTGTCCCATATCCCAAGGATAGTCGTCTGCTGCCGCAAAGTCATCATCGGGGATGTTGCTCCAAGAGCAATACTCCACGTCATAGCCTGAACTTTGGTTGTCAGGACGCGTCACATCGTAGGCTTTCTCGACCGGGAAATAGTATTTGCCACGGCTTGACACAGTAGAGGATGTTTCGGAACCAAGAAGGATATTCTGAGGAAGCTTGCCAATGGCTTCAGGATACATGTGAACACGGTAGTTGAATCCAGGAACATCGAGGGCGGCTGCAAATCCGTTTGTCGTCACAGCTTTAACCTGATCCATACCGCAAGTGACGGGGCGTGTAGGATCTTCACGATGCACTATATCCTGAAGGAAAGTCAACTCCTTGAGGCCATCGGGTCCCCACTGGGATGGAACTTCGTTGCCGATCGACCACATTACAACAGAAGGATTGTTGCGATATTGGCGCACCATGTTCTCAACATCACGCTCTGCCCATTCGTCGAATATCATTCCGTAACCGTTCTTTGATTTCGGACGGAAACCCCAGTCGTCGAAAGGTTCGAGCATCATCATGAGTCCAAGTTCATCGCAAAGCTCGACCAGTTCGGGAGCCGGCATATTATGGGCAGTGCGCACGGCGTTTGCTCCCATGTCCTTTAGCAGTTCGAGTTGATGGCGAAGAGCTGATTTATTGACAGCAGCGCCAAGAGGACCAAGGTCATGGTGATTGCATACTCCCTTAAACTGAATCTTTTCACCGTTTAAGAAAAAGCCCTCTCCAGCTCTGACTTCCACGCTACGTATACCAAAACGAGTGGCATAGTCATCGACATTCTTACCATCGACTATGACTTTTGTAGTGGCATGATAGAGAGCAGGATTCTCCGGAGTCCATAGTTCCGGGTTATCTACGCGGAAATTCTGGTTGAGATTTACTCCCGGATAGATTTTATATTCATGGGTGTCTGTAGCCACTATTTTCCCATCTGGCGCTGTGATTTCAGTTGTCAAAGTCACAAGATCACCTTTATTTACACCCTCAAGCGATGTCACGAGGTGTACGGTAGCGTATTCATTGCTTACGTAAGGAGTAGTAAGCTGAGTGCCCCACACCGGAATATGAACTTTGTCAGTAGCAAGCAATTTCACATTGCGATAGAGTCCGGCACCGGGATACCAACGTGATGACATTGGTTTGTTTTCGAGAGATACTTCCAGTTTGTTTTCGCCGGGTTTTACAAACGGAGTCACATCCACATAGAATGAGTTGTAACCATAAGGCCACATTGTGGCAAGTTTACCATTTACGTAGACGTGTGCATTACTCATAGCGCCGTCGAAGACGAGGGCGTAGCTACGATCAGGGGTGTCAGGGATATTGAATGAAGTGGTATAAAACCCCTTACCAACGTAAGGAAGTCCACCGGTACGACCGGTTTTCCATGTTGCAACAGACTCGCCGTTCTGCTCAACGGCAACTTTCTGTAGGTCGTTTTCACGGTCAAACGGACCGTAGATCGCCCAGTCGTGAGGGATTGTGACAGGATTCCATTTGATGGAGTCCTGAGAAAAGTTCCAGTTCTTAAGAAGAGTCTCAGTTCTTTCCGAAGCATGAGATGCTAAGGAGAAAAGAGCGAGTGCTGCGCAGAGTATTTTCTTCATCAGCGTGGTATGCCAATTTTAGGTTATCAGGTTCATGCATAGTGGAGTGTTTTCCCTCATTGTCTTCGTTTTCAACTATTATAACAAGAATCACCACCGTCTGCAAAAGAATATACAAAGGTAATCAAAAAATAAAGACCAGCCAAACAAATTAAGAAAATATAATAATTTTCTTAATTTTTCTATCGATCATTTATTGTAAAGTTTTTCTGTGGAGACTACAGCATTGCCACGAAGGCGCCTGATGATCAACAAACCTTTCGGGGCTTCTGCCGCTATATCGTCAAGACTTGAGAATACGCCAATCCTGTGTCCTGAACAATCAAACACCTCGTAACGGTCTTCAACGTCCTCAATATCATCTTCAAGCATATCTTTTGAAGACACAATGCCACCGGGCAGCAACTCTATCTCGTACTCATCTCTTCCCCACTTATTCTGAACACAAAAATCAATATATGCATAGCAATCGGGAGAAATGAATCCTGTATTGGCGGATATTTCATAATAGGTCACTCCATTTTCAACAAATGCATACTCGCTGTAATCACGGTCTATCATCATGATCACCAAAGTGAGCATACCTTCATAATACTCCCCGACACCAACACTTAATGTCTTGTCACCTCTCCATTTTACAGTGTAATGAAGGATATTGAAATATCCAGTGTCGTCATGAGTTATACTGTCTATTTTGACATACTCAATTTTTGGCTTCAACAAATCCGGATTCTGAGAATCATCAGAATTTATATCAGCCTCATAAGAAGCAAATGCATTAAGAGCATTCCCCAGACAAACTGCGACAACACAGAATAAAAGAAAGATGACACGTCTCATACGATTTATAATTTTGCGATTTCTATTGAGTAATGACGTTGTTTAAACTTCAATGGGAAAAAATTACTTGGTAAAAAATGGGGGGCTGGCTCGGAAAAGTACGATTCCTCCCGGATCAAAGAAGGAAGGATTTTCCTTTCCCCGGGCAACGGTTGAGGTTTTAATCATCACTAAGTAATTAGATCTACATCGTTTTTCTTTTAAAACGTATAAGTATTTAGAAATATTTTGAAGTTGTTAAAACTTATTTACGAATTGAAGAAATCGGGTCAAAAAAAAAAGCACTCAGCCTGTCACCAAAGTCCGGTCTGAGTGGTCTTCGTATTAATTAGCTTCGCTCAAGCTAAAGTTATCCATTACTATAACTCTTTTAACGTAAAGATTAAAAAATAACTTGGTTAAAAATGAAAGTTCCCTTCTCAGAAAAGTACGACCCCTCCGGGGTCGTATAAGGAGGGATATTTCTTTCCCCGAGTTAC
>CAZWJO010000179.1:0-4933 GCA_964634905.1 uncultured Sangeribacter sp. | reverse complement strand
TAAGAATCAACAAATAGACAAGACTTTGGTTGTAGCGTTGGTGGTATTGTAAAGTAGGCAATGCTCACTATTTAAGTATAGCACTGTTGGGAGTGACGGTGGTGCTTATCTCGTTGTCTTTCTGTACCTTTTTTCCGTAGCCAAATGTATAAGATGCGGATAACTGGAATTGCATGTGCATATTCATACCGTATAGAACACTTTCGGAAGAATAATATTGACTATTTAGAGTGTATCGATTGCCTTTCCAACCGGTTCTCAAGAAATTATAGGCGGTGACTGATGCTCGCCATTCCCCTTTGCCCCAGCCAATATTAAACTGATACTTGCACGGAGAGTATATGATAGTTCCTGATCCCAATCTGAAATCTTTCAATGGAGTGCAATACCATCCTGACAAATAAAAGTTACCAAAATACCATGTCAGGCTTGCAGAGCAAAAAGGATTGTGCACCCTGTGTCTGTATTCACCGGATGTCTTGTTTAGACAATAATATGGGGATAACTTTGCTACGAGTTTGCCATTAAAGAAGCTGGCATTTCCACTGACGCCAATAGTCGTGTAGCTGTAATGCCCATCATTGACATATTTTCTAAGCATCGTACCTTCCGGACCATCCGGAGTATACACAGGAACTACACGGTTGTTTGCCATAAAACAGTTTCCATAAAAATTAAATCTCCAAGTTTTATTTGGAATCCAAGTGTAAGAAAGGGTAAACTGATGAGACCAGATATCTCCGAGTGTCGGCGTTCCGGCATACCACAAAAGTCTATCTTGCTGCAACATATTCGGACTCTTCTGAAACGTAGCAGGCACCTCCACTCTGAAAAAATATCTGAATTCCATCTGATTTTTTTGATTGTATGAATAGTTTCCGAAGACCTCAGCTTGCGGATACGACACAAAAGTTTTTATTCCTGACAGATCAGTATATCCGAAGATCCATCCAACCAAGCCGCCAGCCGACCAATTGGTGCGATTATAGGTATATCTACTACCTACCATTCCAGCGAAGATATTATATTTCTGTCTGGATGGTGAGCTCCCTAAGTAATCTACTGAAGAAGGGACATATTCCGTTGCCAGAAATGGCATAATGCTATTATTTTTGTTGGGATTCCAGATTTGAAATAGGACGGCTTTGTATTGGCGAGACTCTTCCTTTGCATTGTTTATTACATTTAATTGCATGTCATTGTAGTCGTAGTTGGACTTGTTGCGTTCGTATCTATATTCCAGTACAAGATTTAGTGCGACTTTACTATTGAATGAATAGTATAGACTGAAGGCATTGTAGATCAGGAAACTTTTGTTTGACTCGATCTTCTGTACAGTAGATTCCGGGAAGATGTCGTCGTCATATATCAGATTGTCTGTCCTATCGTTGTGAGGAGTGGCACTATTGTTGATCTGCAATAGGTTTGAAATCTGACTTTTATCAGTGTTATACATGGCACGCAACGACAGGTCGGTTTTATTGAATCTATGTAACGACGATGAAGTGTCGGATATTCTTTCAACTGTCTGAGGACCTTTCCCATAAAGATCTGTAAATCGGAAAGTTTCTGAAGATTTCATGCCTTCATGATGACTGCTCTCATAAGAACTTCCGGCAGAAAGGTCGAAAATCATCTTTTTATAAGCAAATTTTGAGTATACTAATCCATTATCGTCATTTACTACAAAACTTTTATTGGCGTTTATTTTTGTGTATCCGCCCCATTCATAGTTCTGCATTATGAAATTGACAGCATATTGGGCACCCTTAAACCTAACATCCTGCGGATTTAGCATAAATTCAACTTTTTTCACATCTGATGTCTTCATGCCATCTAAGTCTTGTTGTGTAGCGGTCACTCCATTGATAAAGAGGGAGACCGGTTGGCCCGTGGTGGTAGTCACGACATGAGATGTAGGATCCACTATCAGTTGTGGTATTGCCATGTGCAATAGAAGATCGTTGGCCGATTGGGCTATTTCCTTCTGGCGCTGTGTAGGGCGATAGATGCTTTTGTCAGAATATAGAGAGGCCGCATCTGCATTCACTTTCAGAGTCTGAAGTTTAACTGGAAGTTGCTTCATGACAATTGTTCCCAAAGAAAAGGAATCACAGTTTCTGTAGGTAGGGCTATATCCAAGACAAGTGAGTTTTGCGATGACTTCCTTTCTGTCGCAAGGAATTGAGAATAGTCCGGCCTCATCAGTTAGACCATAGGTTATTATTGTGGAGTCTTTTGGAGCAAGAAGCATCACTGTCGCGGCAATTACGGGCTCGTTGTCGCTTCCTATCGCCCTGCCCGTATATTTGAATTTGCCACGCTGCAGAGCCTCAATAAAAAAATTATTGTCTTTCTTTGTGACTGAAATTGGATTTAGCCCGATGAGCTGGCGTAAAGCGTCGTATGGCTCATCGGCGTTTATGGTCGCCGATGTCTTATAGTTGTCAAGTTCCTTGTAGATGAAAGAGATGCCTATATCCGGATTATCCTTGCTTATTCTGACGATAGCCTGAGAGATTGGAATGTCGTGGAAAGTATAGGAATATTTATAGGCTCCGGCTGATATGATCGATACTACAGCCATGAGTATAGTAATGAGAACCTTCATGTTCAGTCGATTGTTAGGGCGTCGCCGTTTCTAATGATGTTGATTTGCTCGAAGGTATTGAGCTGGGAGATTACATCGTCGAGTGGCAGTGATGGGTCGAGACGATAGTATAGGTGGAGGGTTGCCGCCTCCTTATTGCGGAATATCACGTTGACTCTATATGTAGCCGCTATGGCATTCATGATTGTTTCGAGTGAGTCGTCTTCAAACATCACGGGGCTTGGGAGTTCCATTATGCTGTCGCGACGTTCAATAGTCGATTCCTGAGGTATAGCATCAGCTAATGTCGTTGCGTCAGAAACATTTTCGGCTACAGGGGTCGTATTCTTGTCTTTGACAGCTTCTGTGATTACTATTCCTGCTGCAATCGCGGCAATGGATGTGCAAACGATTATGGCAATGGAAGCGGCACGGCCGCTTTTCCACCTAAAAGCACTGCGTGGGCGAATTGCATGTTTGCGCGAGAATTTATCCCACTCAGCATCTACATCGACTGTTTTGCCTGCTTCGATGGCGGAGTCGGTTTTGCAGAGAAGAGTGTAAATTTCACGAGTCTCCGGATCGGAAAGTATTTCCTCCAACTGAGAAGATGTATACTTGTCTGGGTTCTCGATAATGTCAAGAACGATGTCGTATTTGTTATCTTTGTTATCCATTCTGATTAAGTTTTAGTCTGATTGTTTTCAATGCATTGCTCAAGTGGCGGAAGACAGCGGCTTGGCTTATGCCCATGATGCTGGCAATTTTAGCAAACTGCATTCCCTCTGAGAATCGGAGTCGCATCACTCGCTGGGCTTGTGGAGTGAGGTTGGAGTTAATGAGGGAATGAATCCGGGCGATTGTCTCGTCGTCTGGCCAGTCTTCATCTTCGTATTCTTTGTTCTCGACAAAGTAGCGATTCTCTACGCGCTGATGAATTCCGCAGTCGCGTATATGGGTAAGGCATCGGTTTCTGACGGCTTTCAGAAGATAGGCTTCCCCAACTGTTTGCTCAGATGTGGAGTTAAGCAACGCTGCAAAGACTTCGTGCACCATGTCATGTGCAAGGTCTTCGTCGTGCAGGAGAGCGATAGCCAGTCGATGCATCCTGTCGTAGTTTGCTTTGAAAAGCTGTTCTATGTAGTTTTTTGTTGTCATACACTATTTATACGCATAGAATCCTCAAAACTCAACATTGAGAGTGAATTTTTTTCATTCGGACCCACGACCGAATGAAACTCGGACAATCGCCCGAATTGTCAACGGAGTTGCATGCAGGCCTGAGTGGGATTGGCTGAACCCTAAATGGGAGTGAGGCGTTATTATATGTGGAAATTGAAACCTTAAAATTATTAAGAAAAAATGATAAGACTTAATGTATCAATGATTGTGGAGACGAGTGAGAACCGCGATAAACTCGTCGAAAAAGCAACCGAACTTGTAGAATTCTCTCTTCGCGATAAGGGTTGTATCAGCTACGACCTTTATAAGTCGACGACTAATGATGACCGTTATCTGATTCTCGAGACATGGGAGTCAGAAGAGGATCTGAAGGCTCACATGGCTTCTGATCATTTCAAACGTCTCGTCCCGGAGATTGAGAAATACTCCACAATGAGCTTGGAGAAGTTTGATTTCTAAAGAAATTTGAACAGATGATAATCCCCGATTTTTTTATCGGGGATTTTTTTTGGTTAGTTATTCCTCAATAAAGGTAGCTTGGATGACAAAAGATTTTGCTAATTTTGCAAATAACTTTTTAACGATCGAATATGACAGACAAAGAATTTCTCCTTTACGCATCAGAAGGCAACCTTATCGTAGCCGGAAGCGACATTCATAAAAAAATGCACTCCATAAGCCAGCGTGCTCTCAGGCTTACTGCCAACATTAATGCTTCCTATCACTCTCCCGAAGAATTGAGAGACCTTATGTCGGAGCTTATCGACAAACCTCTTGATGACAATTTTGGTCTCTTTCCCCCTTTTCATACCGATTGCGGACAAAACATTACTATTGGCAAAGGTACGTTCATAAACATGGGTTGCTCATTCCAAGACTGGGGAGGGATTACGATCGGTGACGGGTGCCTGATCGGACATAACTGCACCATCTGCACCGTAAACCACTCCAAAGACCCTGACCAACGTGGGGATATGACTTGCACGCCTGTAAAAATCGGTAATCAAGTTTGGGTCGGAGCCAATGTGACAATTCTTCCCGGCATTACAATCGGCGACGGGGCAATCATAGCCGCAGGCGCAGTAGTTACGAAAGACGTAGCACCACGCACCATAGTCGGAGGCGTCCCCGCCAAATTCATCAAGGAAGTCTGAGTCTTGC
>CAZWJO010000178.1:0-4994 GCA_964634905.1 uncultured Sangeribacter sp. | reverse complement strand
GCCTGATATGAAAAACAAAGTTATAGTTTCAATGACTTCTTTTCCAGCAGCGATTGAATATGCCGTAAAGGCAATCAAATCGCTGTTGGAAGGTTCTGTTGTACCAGATAAATTAGTTTTATATCTTACATTTGAACAGTTTAAGGAATCAGGCATACCTGAGGAGTTGAGATTACTTGAGAAAGAAAATGAAATCTTTGAAATAAGAGACTATCCAAAAGACATAAGATCTTACCGCAAACTGATACCTGCTCTGAAAGATTATCCTGAAGCAGTCATCGTAACAGTTGACGACGATGTCTTCTATGATAAAGATATGCTTAAAGACTTGGTGGAGTTGCATCAAAAGTATCCAGAATATATCTTGGCCAATAGGGCAAATATAATGGATATTTCAAAGCCTTACAAGCAATGGAAGAAATTAAGATGGTATGATTTTATAGGAGAAAAGATTAAGATTGACAGTCACATCATTCAGACCGGTGTGGGAGGGGTGCTTTATCCTCCTCACTCATTAAATCCCTCAATGATTGATGACGAACTCTTTTTGAAGATTGCTCCTACTACAGATGACATTTGGTTTTGGGCTGCTGCAATTTCTAATGGACGCACTGTGATCCCAATGCCATATGGAAAACATAATAAACCAAAGTCTGCAGGAAAACCCAGAGAACTTTCATTGAAGACTGTGAATTTTAAGGATGGCTCCAGTAGGAATGACGATGCTTTGAAAGCTATATTACAACAATATCCAGAAATCAAGACAAAAATTGACTCCACTCTCTCGTGATGTTGATGTAATTTTTAATTTTTCACTTCCCACATGCTCGATATAATAGTTTAAGCACTGATAGACAATGAATAACGAAATCAAAGACATGCCGATAGATTTGGTTTATCTATGGGTGAATGGTAATGATCCCGTTTGGATTGCGAAGCATAATAGAGTGATCGGAAAGACTGAGAAAGAATCCGCTGTAAACTGCGAAGGACGGTATGCAGACAACAATGAGTTACTATACAGTTTGCGTTCTGCGGAATTATATGCTCCATGGATACGCAGGATATTTATTGTCACCGACAATCAAGTGCCTGAATGGCTGGACACCTCTAATCCTAAAATCCAAATAGTAGATCATAAAGAAATTCTTCCTCAGGAGGCTTTGCCGTGTTTCAACTCGACAGTCATTGAGCATTTTATCCCTCAAATACCAGACTTATCAGAGCATTTTCTTTATGCTAATGATGATATGTATTTCAATCGGCCTGTCAAGCCGTCAGATTTCTTTGCTGCTGACGGATTGCCATACGTGCGCGTAAATCATCGACCATTCAGAAAACTACAACTGAAACTTAAAGAGAAGCTTCTTCACAAGAAAATAAGTCATTATAACCAAATCGTGCAGAATGCTGCTGAAGTTGTAGAGAATAACTGTGGAAAATATTTCGGAGCGAAAGCTCACCATAACATTGATGCTTATTTGAAAAGCGACTTTCTACGTACATTTCATAAGTATTACGAATATCTAAAACCTACGTTTGCAAACCATGTGAGGGATTCGATTGACATTCAGCGAAGTTTATACACATATAATGCCATGGCTGAGCATCGCGTACATGTGCTCTACGTCTCGCAGAAGGTTTCTTTTAGGTTACATATCGAAAATGAAAAGCACTATAAAAAATTAGAGGCATATAATCCGATGCTGTTTTGCATGAATGATTCGGAATATGCCAACGATGCTGACCGTATGCGCAGTTCTGAATACTTAAAATGTCGCTTCCCTAAGAAATCAAGTTTTGAAAAATAAGAGAGTTGAATGATGTTCAGAAACTATAGTCTCGCGTATCTTCAATGTCATTCAAGTCATACTCGTCGAAATATTCACGGCTAACAGTTCTCTTCCTTCCGCTTGCTCGTCCTCGATTTTGCTTTTCAAGAAATTCCTCAAATGATCTTACAGCATAATGGTTGATTCGTATAACATCCTGCTGTGGTACACGATCACGGAAATTTCGTGTAATAGTATTGCCATGAGAATCGGCTCCCTTCCCTGAAATTCGAGCAGCTTCATGGCAACCAATCATGCAGAACACACGACGAGGGTCAACAATGCTTTTCACATGGCGGTTTAGGATATGGTCGGGCTTGGAGTGTTTCTTGAAACGCTCCATCATCCCCCCCGGTTGCTTTTCCTTAGCACCACTGCTACCATACACTAACCAATTAATCTCAACAACAGGACGATCTTCAAAATGTTTAAGAAATTCCGGAATGTTAGTGTGTTTCATAGGCACGATAAACTCATCAAGGTCAATGAAGGCAATCCATCTGCTATCAAACCTATGGCGGGCTATACAATCGTCATATGCTGCCAATTGTTTTCTGTATCCAGGAAAATAATGATATTCTACAATCCCAGCATCTATGTAAGGCTTCAGTATTTCGCTTGTTTCATCAGTACTCTCGTTGTCGTAGATGAAAAATTTCTGGACACCCATCTTTAGATGCCATTCTATCCATTCCTTGAAGTATGGTCCTTCATTTTTAGCTATTGCACAAACTGTGAGATAATATTGCGGCAATGTCTTATCATTACGAATCTCGCGCTTTAACTTAAAAGCATTAATGAGACCGAAACGGAGAATACCCCTCCATCGGTTTCGAGCCATCTTGTTTGGAATTAGCCCTGCAATTATTTCAGCTGCTACCTTATTCATAACTCTACTATTTTAAAGTTCGAAAGATGATTTATCAGGTAATATGCTTTCAAAAGCATCTTTGATATTCATCATCACTTGGTCATAGTTGCGAATATGCACATTGTCGTTGAGGCAAATTAGTGCATATGATTGTTTCTTGATGGCTTCTACAGCCTGTTTTGGCTTTACCATCAATGGAAACATTTTAGTGTCTTTATAAGTGTTATATGGCATAAAATTTCCTTTACAAATCTGCCAAGTGCGGAAGAGCTCAGGCGTGTAATCAGTCACCTTTCTGAATCTGTTGGCCGATGTCTCAGTGAGTTCTTTGCCAGCGGCACCCCAGACCTCCTTGAAAGTTTCTTTCAAATAAGGCTGCGCATTGTGCGGAACTCGCAGAGTGATGAATTTTGAATAAGGAATGAGCAAATAGTTCCATAATGCTTTAGAACCATAACTTTTATCAAACCATTTGTCATGAAACTCCTTCATCACTTTCTTTTTGTCGAAATGCTGATTGATAACACAAATATTATTTTTAATTCTTACATAATATTGCGACCAAGAAGGATTATACTGAAATGCAGCAATATCACGAGGGAGTCCATTGATAAAGAATCGCTCCTCTTTAATGGGGCGAATGATATAGAAATCATCGTTGAAATATACAAAATGATCTGCCAAATCAGAAATACGATGCATGTAACGCTCTATCACCACAGAATTAAAAGTAGGCAAGAATTCTGAAGGAATAAAATCTTTATGTCTGACAATGTTTAATTTAGGATTCGACAGATTGAGCCATTCTGGCGGATTGCCGGAACTTATAAAGTGAATCTTTCTTACCCATGGAGCAAATTTTTCAACTCCGCGAAACCAATACTTCAAGAATCCATAGTCGCGGAAACGGGCCACTGAAACTCCATTTTTCTCATTATCTTTTTTCCCGGAATATTTTTCAAATTCAATCTTCCAGGCAGGATCGTCCATATTGACCCAAGTGACTACTATATCTATATCCATGCCGCTTTTACTTTATTATTTTATAGGATATTTTCTTATTCATATACTTTTTTTTCTCGACTTTTCATCTTAAAATCTACAGTATACACGGATCTCATCAATATTCCAAAAAATAAAGGACATTCTCTCAGCAACTTTGCTCTCCACCATGTTTTTATTTTCATATGCAATGGTGCCGGCAATTGATATTTTTTTAAGTCTTCACTGATTTTTATTATCTTTTCATCTCTTTTTGTTTTATCTGTTTCAAAACGTGCTATTGATTTGGAAGCAGCTACCGCTGACTTATTTATAAAGACATTTTTCTTTATTCTATATTCATCGTTGCTATTTGAAGGTTCGATCATTTTCATTCGATCTAAACAAGATAGGAAGAAGTCGTATTTATTCTTTGCTACATCTTTATGGATAATACTTCCCATTCTCATACGATAATGATACAATGGCGTAGAATCAAAAACCATTTTTTTGACATTTTTCAGCCATTCACCATACACATATAGATCTTCAAAATTTCTTCCTATTGGAAAATCACAGGTGATGATACTTCTTTTTTGAAGTTTATTCCATACATAATTTGGAATTCGATCAAAACCAAGTTCAATTATAGCTTCTTCACCCGTTAGAATCTTTATCTTTTTTGTTATATGCTTATTGGAATGTCTTCCTATAAATTCTTTAATATAGCCCACAACTGCAATGTCAGCGTCATAATCATTAATAAGATTATAAAGAACCTCATACATCTGTGGCTCTATCCAATCATCGGAATCTACAAAGCCTATTAAATCACCAATACAGGCCTTAAGACCTGCATTGCGAGCACTTGAAAGTCCACCGTTTTCCTTATGTATAACTTTAAAACGGACATCTTCCGCTGCATATTCATCACAAATGGCAGCAGATGCATCCTTACTGCCATCATCAACAAGAATACACTCCCAGTCACAAAATATCTGATTTTTGATTGAATCCAAACACTGTCTGAGATATTTCTCCATATTGTAGATGGGTACTATTATGCTGATTTTTGGCTTTTCCATTTATAATGCTTTTTGGGGAATGCAAAATTACTAAAAAAAATAATACATTACAATACTATACTTGTTTTAAATGCAATCTTATCACTTTAGCAAGCACAGGTAAATTGTATAGTAAGTATCAAGTTAAATTATTAATTAGTTGGACGGAATATAAACTATCATTCAACTTAACTTGTTTTAGAAGCAAAACACAAAAGGAAAATACTATGAAGAAATACATTTTTT
>CAZWJO010000177.1:0-5019 GCA_964634905.1 uncultured Sangeribacter sp. | reverse complement strand
AACTGCAAAATTACTCATTTTCTCTGAATATTGCAAATTAAATATTTATCCATTCACTCCTTTTGCCCTTGATTTTAGACATTCAGGACATCCATGACCTGCAGCTTTTGTGCGAATTTTCATCTTGTAGGTGTGGCCACAAACATCACATGTATATGAAATCTTCTCATTTGGATTTTCAATATTGGAAGACTCGAATCTAACCCCCGGATTTATGTCGGACGGCCGAGACAAGTCAAGTTCATTCCAATCAGGAATGGACTCCCATGCTTCTCGGCCTCCCCAAGAAGCTTCTATTCGGTCTTTTACATCGTTGGCAATCCACCACATAGGACCGAGTTTCGGAGTCTGTGCAACTCGACCCATAAACAGTTTGATAGCAAATGCCGGTGCTATTGGTGCGAGAGAAAAATACCAAGGAAGCTCGTTCTTCATCTGCTTGAAGTATTCCTGAGGTGAGATTCCACTGCGAAAATGAAGAATATTCTCCAATTCATCGGAATCAGCAAACCAGAATCCATGAAAATTGCCGGTAGCAAACCAGTTTGAATTGAATATCTTTTCAGGAGGGGGACACCCCATAGCTTTGAGAAGTTCACATTCAAACTCATAATTAGTCAATCTGTATGGTGCACCACCACCTATATTATAACATTTGTTCCAAAATGAATCCGGAACATCATCTCTACAAACTCTCTCAAGAAGTCGTCCAGAATCATCTGCCGTCACCCATTCCAAAACTCCACGAATAGGCACATGAAATGAAATAGGATCTGTGGCATTCATCAATAGGCCACTGTGAAGTATACCCGTCTGCCGAAGAGAGACCCACCTCTTGAGTTCAGAATCCATCAACATCCTTTCGGCTTCCGTCTTTGAATAAGCGTATGCATCAAAATAGGCTGGTAATAATGGATCTCCACATTGACCCCAATGATTTGGAACAGAACGGTTACCGTATTGAGAAACGGATCCTATATAAACAACCTTCACTTCATTTTTTCTTGGCAAAGCAGCATCAATAATATTCTGCATACTACCAATGTTGGTCTTGATAGTTTTATCAGGATACCAATCAGCGGTAGGAGACACCATTCCTCCTACATGCAAGACAATATCAGCACTCTCCACTCCCCTTTTGACAGCCTCCTTATCAAGCAGATCGCCCCATATCACTTTGACTCCCTTGTCTATATACGGAGCAAGCATCTTCCTGTTTTTTTTGCTGTCACGAGCAAGGACTGTCACATCATATTGGCCCGGGACTGATGTCAGTTCCTTAAGACCTTTAGATCCCATCACACCGGTTGCACCCGTAAGGAATATCTTTTTCATCTTTATTGTCTTATTCAGAGTGAGCGTTTTGCCCTGCAAAATTAATGAAATAATTCAACTTTAGCAAGCTTAAGTTGAGGGTTATTAAGGTTATTGAGGTTAAGAAGGTTATAATTCGGTTGAAATAAATCTTATAATCGATTCTATAATCCTTTGTTGATTTTATCATTGAAACTACGGAGTTCTGCAATCATCTCATCAAATTGCAGGGAATTCTCTTGGTGAGCTTCCCTTCAAAACCGAGAAACTCCCTCGTTATGCCTATGTCGGCATCCTCACTCATCCTTCAATTAAATTGATAGTCCCTATGCAATTATTCTAATCGGAATTCAGACATTATCCAAAAGTAATCCTTGTCTCCTTCAAATGTGACTTTTTTGTAAAGCCTATATGTTCCAGGCTTATTATTGTTAAGTCTGGGGCGCATCGTTACATCGAATCGATGTAAGCCTCCTTTGTTCAAGCCAATACCCATATCATTCCAGAATCCTTCGGTTGGCATATCATACCAATTACCGTCCTCCCCAAGACGAGCGACAATATATTGAACTCCGAATTGCAGTTGTCTTGAATTGTCATTTTTCAATGTAAAGGATATTTTCTCAGAATCAACTGGAAAAGAATTAGACTCAGGAAAAAATGAAATGCTGTCAACTTCAATGTTGGTTCTTGCTTCAATATTAATCTTTTCAGGCTCTTTCGGTCCGTCAAAGTGAAGGTATTTGGAATCACAGACATCACTCCGGAATTTCTTTTGCCAATATGGAGTGTTAACTAATACGTAGATATCCACATGATCTTGCGCAATTCCCCATCCATATACATTCTGGCGTAAAGGATTATCCTTTGGGAGTGCATTTAAATTTTTAGAGATCGTATCTTTTAATCTGCGCAACTCCTGTTGAGTTGGAGGTTCCACTTCGCAATTTTCATCTGATATTACTGATTCAGCTGACTCTGCCCCCAATGTGTCAACAGGGGCAGAATAAATAGAATCCACAAATTGCGATAATTCCTGTTCTTTCACATCTAAGGTTGATGTATCATTATTTTGCCGGCTACATCCTTCCACAACAAACATAAACACAAGTATGCCAATATATATAATCAGATGCTTCATTTCAATAAAATCCTATCATTTTAATTACTTTTCCACAATCTCATTTGATGGATTGCTTCTTTTCATATCCCTCGAATTCGAGGGGGATGAAATCGGGGTTATATCGACTTTTCAAATACCAAGGAACTCTATGTGAAGGTGTTTTCATCTCAATATTGCACTTTCAGAATCATTGTGTACGTATGATAATCTTAGTCATAGTTTATGAGTAATCGTTAGATTTCCAATTACAAGATAAGCATAACGCTTCTAATTTTTCTAAATGTCATGAAGAGGCAAATGCCATTCCAACTGCAAAGTTAATAAATATATCTGGAATCCAGATGCTTATTGACGATTATTTTGTAACTTTGCATTCTAAAACACGTTAATAATCCAAGTTTGTCAGTTTTGATGGTTTATAAGTTAGGTTACAACACTTTAGATAGTCTAAAATGTAGCAAATAAAAGACCGTTCTAAAAAATTAACACTTATTTAACACATCTATATGCTTCCTTCATTTTACGTTGGGTTATTATTTGTGTGTTCACCTTGATTCCGGACATCTCCTGGAGCTGGTCCGTCAGCTCAGTGCGCTGGTATGAGGGGCTGTATCCTCTGCGCATCTGGTCCCTGAACCAGAAGCCCCGCAGGGTCTCTATCAGGGAGTCTACGCTGACTGGCTCGCTCCTATATTGTGGATACCTGTCATTAACCTGTTTCTGCAGGATCTTGATTACCGTCATGGCTATGAAGCAGATGAGGAAGTGTGTCCTGATGCGGTCCGGACGTGAGAGACGCACCGGCCTCGCATCAAGAAGAGTCTTGGAGGTCCGGAACAGATGCTCGATCTCATGATGGAAGGAGCGCGCCTTGAGAATGAGCAGGGCGTCGTCTTCAAGCGAGGTGCCGTAGGCATAGAACCCGTCAAAGCGTGCCTCCTCCTCAATGGCCTTCTCGTCGATGACCATCTCCATCTCGGTGGCCACGCTGCCGTCCTTGGCGAGGTATGTGGTCTTTATGTATTTGCGAGGCGACTGCTGTGAGTGCCTCCCCTTCTCGTCCTTGTTCCTGACGATGACCTCCGCCGCCTTCAGCCGTTGCTGCCGCTTGTGCCTGAGGAACAGGGCGTAGTCGTGGCTGTATGTCACTATTATCCGCTCCATGCGCGTGACGCTAAGTTTCTTGGGTATGGCCTTGCCGCTGGCGTCCTTGTGATCTCCCCCCTTGTCTTTCTTCTCCATCCTCAGCCATTCCGGGTTGTCATACTTGAAGGTCTTCTCCACCAGGATCTCCTTGTAGAGTGTGACATCCTTGAGCAATCCGGGAGCCTTGTCCTCTTCTTCCAGCAGCTTGCCGAGGTTGAACACGTCGCCGTCGGGATCGTCGGTGGGCAATGCCGATGCCTTGGCTCTGTCGGCGCAGTACGATATCCTCCAACCTTCATGGGCGAGCGCCGTCTGCTGGTCTTCCTCCTTCAGCTTCGGGAGCGACTGCACGCAGATGTAGTCGCGCCCTTCGGCCATGTTGTAGCGGCGGTTGCCCTCCGAGGCCAACCCCGCGTCGGTGGACACCACGAACTCGGTCAGCCCGAACTCCCGCCCCAGGATCTCCTCCAGAGGCTGCAGCCAGACCTGCTCGGACTCGTTGCCGGGGAAGATGTTGAACGCCAGCGGTATGCCGTCGCCGTCCATGAACATCCCCATCTGCACAATCGGGTTGGGGCGGTTCTCCTTCGACTTGCCCCTTTTCCTCAGACCCTCGATGAACTCCCCTGTCTTCTTGTCTATCCTGTCAGTGTCGTTGTCCTCTATCTCGAAGTAGTAGTTGGTGCAGTCGAAGTAGATCACCCTCTCCTTGCGGTCCATGAACTTCCTCGTGCTACGGTACATGGCCGCCTGTATGGCGTTGATATGCCCCGACAGTTCGCTCAGCGACCTGTACATGTCGTTCTCCTTGAAGGAAGGCGGGAACAGCATCCCCTTTGCGAACTCGAACGTCCTTATCTTCGAGCACGGGCAGAGCACCCGGGAGAACACGAGCGTCCTGAGGATCTCATTGAGGTCGTACCTGATGCGCCGGTCTTTCTGGATATCGGAGCATATCGATTCCAGTCCGAGCCTGTTGTAGACAGGGAGCATGAACAGGTCGCCTCCATGGCGCAGGGGCTGGAGTCCCATCTCCATTTCCTTATATGTCGAGAACTCAACCGACACCACTTCCTTGCCGGCTTTCTCATCCTCGGTCATCTTGAGGGCGAGCCTTTTGACCCATTCGACAGGGTCGGCGCAACCCTCCTTTTTCTTTATGTCCTCAAGGGTGCCCAGTTTCTTCACGTTTATCGATGTGGGTTTCCCGTTGATGCGGGTCGATTTCTGTATGTAGGCCCACGTGCCTGTATTGGTCTTTATGAACGTCGCTTTCATATATGCTACTATTTGCTACAAAATTACAAAAAATTAATGAACTGTGCAACAATTCATAAAAAAATTTTTTCAATTACTTACGAGACCAAACTGACAAACTCCCGAACTGTGCAACAATTCATAAAAAATTTTTTTCAATTACTTACGAGACCAAACTG
>CAZWJO010000176.1:0-5035 GCA_964634905.1 uncultured Sangeribacter sp. | reverse complement strand
ACTTAAACATATTGTCAATCTATATGGACTAGAAACGTTAAAATCAGGAAGATTACTCAATCTTCTTGCTGATTTCAAGTGACACGGAATCCAATGAATCTTTACATGAAGTTACCAGTTAAACCGACTCATCCGGGTCAACGATATTGAGTGAAAGGAGTTTAAGAACTTAGTTGAATATAAGCATCTTACGTATGTTATAAATAGATAGAGAGAATATAGGATGACACGAAATATTCGTAACTTAAATTCACCTCAAGAGAAGGTATGGAGTATCTTTTGGGGAATCTGACTGGAATTACTTTCATTCATGGGAAGGCGGGGTGTGGTAAAACGATAGTCTTGAATTATATTGATATTTAGATTCTTTAACAGTTGAGTTGAATTCAAAGAAATTACGAGATTAATTGGAGTTTCTACATTTGGATTTGGGGAGTATGCAGATTTTTCTTTTATTTTTGATACTTATACTTTAAATTTGTATCGTGAAAAATGATATTCCTTTAATGCATATTGCATAATGCATAATTGTCTGTCACAGACATTTCATCGGAAGCTCATTTTTGAAGTATGCGAAAAATTGATTAACATCTATTCAAATGATATGATTAAGAAATGCAAATTGATGCTTTTGATTGCCGGTATCTCACTGGCTGGGTCGATTGCGAGTGCTGAGCAGAAGGTGTGGACCTTTGATGATTGTGTCGAATGGGCCACTACTAACAGCACTGAGATACGTCAGGTGATGCTAAATATCCTTTCGGCTCAACAGGATATCCTCTCAGCAAAAGATGCTTGGCTTCCGACAGTGTCGTTCAACACAAACCAAAGCCTTACCAATTATCCATCTCCTAACACTGGAATGAAAGGGAATTCATACGGGAGTTCTTACAATATTGGTGCTTCTTGGACAGTATGGGAAGGTAATATAAGGAAATATCGTCAGGATTCAGCAAAGATACTTGAGCAACAACAGTCACTTGCCGGAGATGACGTAGTCAAAACTCTTAAACTCGGTATTCTTGAGGCATACCTTAATATATTGTATGCAGCGGAGACTGTAACAATTGCTGAACAGACTCTTCAAGTCAGCACAGCACAGGCTGAAAGGGCTCAGAAATTGATGGAGTCAGGAAGATCTTCGAAGGTTGACTATGCTCAGATAGAAAGTCAACGGGCACAAGATGCATACAATGTCACTCAAGCAAAGAGCAACTATGAGAGTGCAAAGATGGCATTAAAGAAAATCCTTGAACTTGGCATAGATTATAATCTTGAGGTTTTGGATATAAAATTTAATGACTCTGAGGTGCTTGCGCCACTCCCTGACCGCTTGGAAGTCTATAACATTGCTGCCGGATGGTTGCCGGAAATAAAGAGCAACGAACTGAGAAAGTCAATCTATGCTAACGATGTCAAGATCGCTAAGGCAGGGAATCTTCCGAATATTGCTTTGCAAGGAGGCGTTGGAACGGGATATAATTCCGGCGGTCGAGGATGGACAAGCCAGATGGGACATAACTTCAATGAGAATATTGGCCTGACGCTGAATGTCCCAATTTTTGATGGAAATTCAACGAAGCGAGCAGTTGCAAAAGCTAAAATTGCAGAGCAGAAATATGATATCACAAAGAAGGAGCTCCTCGACAATCTTTCACAGACAATTGAAAGCCTTTATATTAATGCTACAAATGCTCAAGCAAAATATAATGCCGGTCTTGCTCAGCTTAATGCTGTTAAGCTAACGGATGATTTAGTGAATCGGCAGTTTGAGTTGGGATATGTCAACCCGCTTGACTTGCTTACAGCCCACAATAATCTGCTAAATGCCCGACTTGAGCTTTTGCAGAGCAAATATATGGCTATTTTGGCGGAGAAGACTATTAATTATTATGCTACACAGGAAGTGGATATTTAATTCACTTTTCGCAAGCGAAAAGTAAAGGTTAAAGGGTTAAAAAGGTTAAGAGGTTAACCCAGATGATTAAAACTTAGTTTACAATTAAAATTTTAGCATATTCTCATAGATGCATTTTGGATTTGATATCATCGGTAATTAATTATGCATTATGAATTATGAATTATGCATTAATACTAAATAATAAATGAAATATTCAATTATTGCAGGGATTGCCATGACATTGGCAGTGACGGCTTGCTCAAAGAAGGAGACATTTGAGTTGGATACTTATACCGTGGAGCCTACTTCTCTTTCGGAGATAGTTACAGCCACAGGTACCATGGAGTCCGTGACTTCGGTTGATGTCGGTACTCAGGTGACAGGTATCATTAGCAATCTTTTTGTGGATTACAATGATCAAGTTACGAAAGGACAGTTGATAGCGGAAATAGACAAGACAGTGTTGCAAAGTGAGTTGCAGAGTGCTGATGCCACACTTGCATCAGCAAAAGCTACATACGAATACAATAAGAGTAACTATGAGCGAGACAAGGCTTTGCATGCAGAAAAATTGATATCCGACTATGAGTATCAGACTTCCAAGAAGGATTATGAAGTTGCAAAATTGGCATACGAGAAAAGTCAGTCAGATAGAGTAAGGGCCGCCAAAAATCTTACATACGCTGAAATTACTTCTCCTATTGATGGTATAGTGGTTTCAAGAGAGGTTGAAGAAGGACAGACAGTAGTATCAAGTATGAATGTGGCCAGTCTCTACGTCATTGCTGACCTTGACCACATGCAAGTAGTAGGTGCAGTAGATGAGGCTGATATAGGTCAAGTGAAGGTAGGACAGCATGTTACATTCACGGTTGATGCGTATCCTGACGACACTTTCACCGGGACTGTGACTCAAGTACGTATTAATCCTACTACAACTAACAATGTAGTCACGTATGAGACCATAGTGTCTACTACGAACCCCGACCATAAACTTCTGCCCGGTATGACAGCCAATCTTTCTATCTATACCCTTGAACTTGAGGGAGCCAATGCAGTGCCTTTGAAAGCATTGAAATTTGAACCTATGACAGACGAGGAAGGTTCTGATCTCCCACAACCACAACCACTCAAAGAACCGGCAAAAAATACTGTGTGGGTTGTGAGAGATAACAAACTCATAGAAACAGCAGTTGAACTTGGATTGAAAAACAGTGTCTATCAACAGATAACATCTGGCATAAAACCAGGGGATAAGATAGCGCTGCAATATGAAGAGAAGAAGGTCGGGAATGGCGGACCAAAGGCACAGGAGAATCCTTTCATGCCTAAGCCACCGGGAGCTAATAAGAGGAAATGAGAGATGGCAAAAAAAGAGATAATTAAAATAGAGAACCTTAAACGCTACTTCAAGGTTGGAGATGAGACAGTAAAAGCCCTTCGAGGAGTTTCATTCTCTATCCATGAAGGGGAGTTTGTGACAATAATGGGAACTTCCGGTTCAGGAAAGTCCACACTCCTCAACACACTCGGTTGCCTCGACACTCCAACATCAGGAGAATATTACCTTGACGGTATCGCAGTGAAAGGTATGGGGAAGAATGAGCGTGCAAGGATAAGGAATAGAAAAATCGGTTTCATTTTCCAAAACTACAATCTTTTGCCTAAGACTACGGCCCTTGAGAATGTAGAGCTTCCATTGCTTTACAATTCTTCAGTCACATCAAAAGAGAGGACTGAGAGAGCAGAGAAGTGTCTTAGGGAAGTTGGACTTGGAGAAAGAATATATCATAAGAGCAACCAGATGTCGGGCGGTCAGCAGCAACGAGTGGCCATTGCGAGAGCACTGGTCAACAATCCTGTCATCATTCTTGCTGACGAGGCGACGGGTAACCTCGACACAAGGACATCTTTTTCAATTCTTACATTGTTTCAGCGTCTGCATAGAGAGGGTAAGACAATTATCTTCGTAACGCACAATCCTGAGATAGCTCTATATTCTTCAAGAAATATTATGCTTAAAGATGGCAGGATTGTGAGTGATGAATATAATCATGACATAAAGTCGGCAGAAGAAGTTTATAAGAGTCTGCCAGTAGACACAGAATAACCTTATAACCCTTTAACCTTTTAACCCTCAGCTTTCGCCTGCGAAAGTTGAATTAAAAATATGAACATAGCGAGTTTATCAAAAATAGCTGTCAAGGCACTTGGGAACAATAAGATGCGATGCTTCTTGACAATGCTTGGCGTCATCATTGGCGTTGGTGCTGTCATCGCAATGCTTGCCATCGGACAAGGATCCAAGAACTCCATCAAAGCTCAAATCTCGGAGATGGGCAGCAATATGATTATGATTATGCCAGGAGCTGAAAGGCGCGGGGGAGTGCGCCAAAGCAGCGAAGACATGCAGACTCTTAAGCCTGCAGATTATGATGCCATTATCAATCAAGCTACTACTATAGCTAATATTACTCCTTCGGTTTCTTCATCCGGGCAGTGGGTAAATGGAAACAACAATTACCCATCACAGGCTCAAGGTGTCAATACTCAATTTCTTGACATCCGTCAACGAAAGGTAGCTGAAGGAGAGATGTTTACTGAAGAGGATGTCAAGACTGCGGCGAAGGTTTGTGTGCTTGGAAAGACACTTGTAAAAAATCTTTTTCCTGATGGCACTGATCCATTGGGGAAAGTAGTTAGATTCGGTTCGATTCCTCTTACTGTGATCGGAGTGCTCGATGAGAAAGGCTACAATACTATGGGTCAGGACCAAGATGATATGGCACTTGTGCCATACACTACAGTGATGAAAAGAATGCTTGCGATCGACTATCTCCAAGGGATTCAGGCTTCTGCAATAGATGAGAACAAGACCGATGAGACGATATCTGAAATTACGGATATTCTCCGCACAAACCATAAGCTTCGTCCGGAACAGGAAGACAATTTTACCATCCGGTCGATGCAGGAATTGGCAGAAATGATTTCTTCGACCTCCTCGATGATGACTGTGCTTTTAGCAGCAGTAGCTGGTATTTCACTCCTTGTTGGAGGTATCGGCATCATGAATATCATGATAGTCAGTGTTACAGAACGTACACGTGAGATTGGACTTCGCATGAGTATCGGAGC
>CAZWJO010000175.1:0-5056 GCA_964634905.1 uncultured Sangeribacter sp. | reverse complement strand
ATAGGTGAAGACTTCGACTTAAGCCACCTCACAAGAACCCTTGCATGCCTTACTACCGAGGCAAAAGTAAGCAGCGGCGAGCTCGAGATAGAAGATGACGACGATTTCCTCTTCCTCGACCTCGACGACCGCTTCTCATAATGTTGATAAAAGCATTTAGTTTAGCGTACAAATTTAACTATACGACAATGGCAAAAAGAAAAAATCCCACTGGGATGTTTGCGTAGATCAAGGCCTCCAATTCCAATCAGGCTGACAACTCTGTCAGAAACGAAAACGACCACAGCCGCAACTCAAGTTAATCCTCACAGCCGCCTATTTGGCGGCGTTTTTTGTTTTAAGTGATCCATTGGGAACTATAGAGAGGAATTTGTTGTTGTTTATTAATAAGACTTTGTTGTTAAGATATACGAGGTCTGGTATTCTATTAACCTATGATTCATTTATTGATATGGCAAAAAAAGGAGTATGGCTTACGTATGATTTGGGTGTAGGCGGAGACTATAAGAGTTTGTATTCATGGTTAGATGACCAGAAAGCAATAGAGTGCGGAAGTAATCTGGCTTATTTTAAGTATGATTGGAATTGTTCAGAGGATAAGGATAGCGTAAATAAATTGCTGGAGGATCTTCAATCAAGAGTCGAAATAAAACCTGGAAATCGTCTCTATCTAATACGACCTCGAAAAAAAACAGACTCTGACATAATTTCTACTATAGGATCTTTCATCTATGGTAAGAGAATGGCGAGTCCTTGGGAGGGGTTTGGATCTAACACTTCTGACGAAACAGAAGAAGCATGAATAATGTAATAGTTGACACTTGCTTTTGGTATGCCTTGTATGATGCTTCGGATCCTTACCACATGCAAGCTCTAAGTATACATCAAAAGTTAACCGATGCACGATTGATAATACCTTATCCTACTCTTTATGAAGTAATCAACACAAGATTTTCTAAAAGTCAGAATTTAGGGGCATTTCAAAATAAGATTTCTTCTCCTTCTTGCTGCCTCGTGACAGATGACAAATATAAGGAAAATGCGTTAGATGCCACTTTCTTCTTTTCTCTACAAAAAAACAGGCCTATAAGTCTTGTAGATATGATTATAAGAAAGATGATGGAGGATGTAGACTTACAGATAAAAGGTTTACTGACTTTTAATATTGGTGACTTTGAAGACGTATGTAGAAAAATGAGAATAGAAATAATCTATCCTTGACTGCGCCACCCCGTGAGATCACTCAGCTACACGGTTCGCAGTCTGCGGAGTCGCCACCAGGTCAGCCGGCAAAACCCGTGTCATCCTCGTGAACACCAACACCATAACAGCCAATACCATAATAGTGATAGCAGTAGAATGTAACGTATCCCCAAGTCCTACCAACGGACTCACCGTAGCACCAAAGACATAACCCATCAACCCGATCAATGCCGAAGCATCCCCGGCACAATCACGTCCTTCATTCATTGCCAAAGTATTACCCACCGTGAAGAGCATTCCCAAGCAGAACAACATCGGAAGATTCAATGCTTCATATACCCATACGTTGTCTACCAAATAATAACACGCAAACTGAGCAGCGGCTATCACAACAAGCGCCCTTCCGCCAAATACCGCAGCCTTTTTCAATGGTTTAAAATGCAATGCCAAAGTGGCTCCCACCGCCACAAATATGGCATTGAAACCCATGAACAATCCGAACTGCAACTGGCTGAAGCCATAATGATCCTGAATGATAAACGGAGCTGAGGAAATATACGCAAACAGCACACCCAAAGCTGCCCCTTTAAGCATCACATGAACTACAAAATGCTTGTTTTTAGACAGCACTGCATAATTGTGGAATGCCGCTCCGAAATGTCCCGTAACCCTGCGATTCTTTGGAAGCGACTCCTTGAAAGCCGGAGAAAGCAACAACAACATCGCACTGAATCCAAATAGAATCCAGAATATACCTTGCCAGCCTATCGAACGTGCTACCAAACCACCTATCACAGGAGCACTCGCCGGAGCAAAACCATTGATTGCCCCCACGAGAGCCATCACTTTAGCCAACGCACGACCCTTATACAAATCAGCCGGAATAGTACGCGCCAAGAAATATCCTCCCGATGCACCAAGACCTTGCACAAGCCTCCACCACAGGAACACATGGATCGTTTTTGACCACACGCTCCCGAAAGCCCCGATACAAAATATCACAAGTGCCCATATCAATATTGGTTTTCTGCCGAATCTGTCGCTAAGAGGTCCTAAGATAAGCTCTCCCAAGCCCAAACCTATCATACCGAAGGTAAGCCCTAACTGGACGACAGGCCGTGTAGTATGAAACGACCTCACCATCTCCGGCAAAGTCGGAAGATACATATCGTTGACAAACGATCCGAAGGCACTCAGAAGCACCAAATAAGTGATTAAAAACACATAATATCCCCCCGAAGGCCCGGCCGAAGCCACTACCCCTCCCCCCGCGGAGGCATTCAAAGCATTAGAAGTATCATTTTTCATAGTAAAATCCTTTTATAACTAAAACGCCCTCACCTCAAAACAGTTCGATAACCTGCCTTATCCTTCCATATCGTTCTTATACCTCAAGTGACCCAGGTTGCCCATGTGAACCATGGGACTCATGTGACCCATGTTTACCGCCAACTCTAACCCATTGAAATCACAAAAAAATTCTCCACTTTTTCAATTTTTTCAAAAAATTTACTACTTTTGTGAAAAAATTATAAAAGGTCTCATTTATGCAAAAGTTTTCCCGCACTATCCTTCTTTCTCTGCTAACCATAGCAGGGTCATCTGTCGCTTCAGCCCACCTCGTCATCAACGAGATTATGCAGTCTAACATAGACTGCATCATGGACGATTTAAACGAATTCCCGGACTCCTGGGTCGAACTTTACAACCCGGGGTCCAACAAAGAAAACCTCGCAGACTATAAGCTTGGTACCAAAGACAAGGTAAAAAAGGCCTATCAACTTCCTTCCGGGTCTATCGCTCCCGGGGGGCATCTGGTAATATACTGCGACAAGGCCGCAAAGGGTCTCCATACAGATTTCCGACTCGAATCCGGCAAGGATGGGGCTCTCTACCTATTCAAAAACGATGAAGTCGTGGATCACCTCGAAGGTCTCAAAAAACAACCCGCTCCCAACATCGCCTACGGTAGAGTGACTGACAATTCAGATGACTGGGGTTATCAGTATGTCCCTACACCCGGCGAGACAAACTGCGGCTCCGTATGCAAGGATATCCTCGGAGAACCAATTTTCGACATCAAAGGGAAGGTATTTACGGAGACTTTCTCCCTTACGCTATCACTGCCCGATGACGCTCCGGAAGGAACAGAAATCAGATATACCATCGACGGCAAAGAACCCACCGAAAAAAGCCCCAAATACTCCTCTCCCATCAAAATTCAGGCTACCAAGGCCATCCGCGCAAAACTCTTCTGTGAGGGATATCTCTCCCCACGTTCCACAACACACTCCTACATCAAACATCCTCGTGAAGTCACTCTCCCGGTTGTCTCCATCGTCACAAACAATGACTATTTCTACGATAATAAACTGGGTATCTATGTGAAGGGCAACTACACTAACCATACCCCAAACTATGAATACGACTGGCGCCGTCCGATCAACTATGAATATTTCGAAGGCTTCGAGACTCCAAGCAGCATCAACCAACTTTGCGAAACCCGAGTAAAGGGTGGCGCTACGAGAGGTAATGCATTGAAGTCGCTTGCCGTATACGCCAACAAGCGTTTCGGTGAAAAACGTTTCAACTATGAGTTCTTCCCTGACCAGACTCCGGGCATCGATGAATTCAAATCATTTGAGATGCGCAACTGTGGCAATGACTTCGACTACATGTATATGCGCGATGCCATCATCCAACAGAGCATGGGCATGAACTGTGACCTTGACTGGCAACCATCGCAACCTGTAATACTCTACATTAACGGTGTTTATAAAGGAATCCTAAATATCCGCCCCAGAAGTAATGAGGATTACGTATATTCTTATTACGATGGGCTCGAAGAAATCGATATCATAGAGAATTGGGAGGAGCTCAAAGAAGGAAGCTGGGACAATTTCAACGCCTTCACTGCTTTTTATACGGAAAAGGGACATTCTTTTGAGGAATTTGATGCACTTATGGACACAGGGGAATTCTGCAACCTTATGATTATGGGGATCTATTTCGACAACGAGGATTTCCCAGGTAACAATATCGTGATGTGGCGTCCGATCGCCGACGGAGGCAGATGGCGCTGGATTGCAAAAGACACTGATTTCGGATTGGGTCTCTATGGGCAGTCTGCAAAGTATAAGACCCTGAATTGGATCACTACTCCCGGCTACGACAACCACCGAAACGATTGGGCAAACACCGCTGACGCCACTCGTCTGTTCCGCCGGCTGCTCGACATTCAAGAATTCAAGGACATGTTCATCGACCGCTGCGCTGTCTATATGGGTGATTTCCTCCGTCCTGAAGTGGTCAATGGCCGCATAGATAACAGATACAATGAAATTAAACCTGAGTATCAATTCCATCGCGACCTGATTAATCCCTGGTGGCCAAACCATAGCGAGGAAATTCAGTACGGAAAGAATTGGGTCAACACACGCTGGAGTTTCTTCTATGATCATCTCGCAACTTTCTTCAATCTGAAGAAACCAGTTGGCCTCACTATAGCAAAAGGGTCCGACAACGACCGCACCCTCATTATCAACGACATTCCTCTGACCGCAACTGAATTTGATGGCAAGTTCTTCCCGGGTCGCCAAATTACCGTACAGTCCGTTTCTGACTCTGACGGTCTCTTCGTAAATGGTTGGGAAGTGACTGTGACCGAAAGCGGACAGACTACTACAACCACATATCAGACTGTGACTCTCTCCCTCACGATGCCGGAAGCAAGCCAAGTAATCATCAACCCTATCCTCTCCACAGAACCTAATGCGGTCGATGAACTCCAAGCCGAATTTGATCCGACCGCTCCCTGCGACCTCTACGACACCGCAGGTCGCCACCTCGGCTC
>CAZWJO010000174.1:0-5166 GCA_964634905.1 uncultured Sangeribacter sp. | reverse complement strand
CTGCAGCAAATTAATAAAGTCAGAAATATATTTCTCATTTCGCTTTCACTTTAAAGAATACTGAATATAGAGTTGGGAGGAGCAAGAGAGTGGCTACCGTGCCCAGCAACAATCCTCCGATGATGGTCACTGCAAGAGAGCCATACATGGGGTCGCTGATAAGCGGAATCATACCTGCGATAGTAGTGAAGGATGCAAGCATTACAGGCATAACGCGGGAGACAGTAGCTCTGATGATAGCAGGATAAAGTTCTACTTTTTCCTCCGTCGTCAATCTGGCTATTTCATCTACAAGAACTATGGCATTCTTTATTGTCATACCCATAAGCCCCATCAACCCTAAGATCGCAAGGAATGTGAAAGGTGTTCCAGTGATCAATAGAGCTGGCACTATGCCACAAATTACAAATGGGAAACAGAGTAATATAATGGCAAGTTTTTTCCAGCTATTAAAGAGCAGTAACAACACTATCACAACAATGGCAAGCATCAGAGGCAAGAACGACATGATAATGGTTATTGCCTCCCCGGAAGTCTCACCCTCTCCAACAAAACGCATCGAATACCCCTCTGGCAGATGTATTTCTTTGAGTGCAGGAGTTATCTTCTCAAGAATCTTTGCCGGAGTGGCATCCGGATTTGAGAAATCAGGGTCACATTCTGCCTCAATCACACGGCGACCATTAAGACGATGAATCATACCTTCACTCCATGTCGGATGTATGGAATCCACTACTGCCGACATTAGAGTAGTATTAAACATCTTTTCGGAGATTTCATCGGTTGTCACCGATCCATTCATAAGTCCCTTGACATCATCTCCAGATATCGATACGTTCATAGTGGTCCAGACTGGCAAGGAAGAGATATCGCTTATTTTACTTCCATCTTCATTCCTAATGAGCATATTAATAGGAATCACCTTATCATTGTCGTTGACCACCCCGATTGTGTAGCCATCGGAAGCTGCCATCAGTGCATTTCCGACATCGTTTCGATTTACCCCGGCTGCAGTTGCGGCAAAAGGAGAATATGCTACGCTTACCGACCGTTGCTTCCCAAGCCAATTGTTTTGCACCGATAATGGATCCACATAACTGCATTTCCGCATTATTTCTTCAGCTTTGGCGCTAAGAGCACGCAGAGTATCGGCATTCGGCCCGGCAAACTCCACTTCAACTGTATGGGAAGAGGACACCGAAAGGTTGTATCTGCGGGCCCTTACGTATGCCTCCGGGGCAATGTCGCGGATTTTAGCTATCATTTCATCCGACAGTCGCTGTACTGTCTTGAAATCCTTACAATCTATTATGAACTCAGCGTATTCTTCTCCCCCCGTAGGCATTGGCCGAACGAGGCAATATCTGCCGGGAGCACCTCCCATGCTTATAGCCACAGAATTCACCCCCTCCTCAGCCTGAATACTGTCTGACAAAAGAAACATCCGTTCCCTTATCTGGTCAGGATTACTCTCGCTGGGAAATGTACATTCCACTACAAATTGGTCGTAGTCAAAATCCGGGAAAAAGACATTCCTTACGGAGAGCATCGACCATCCTGCTATGCCAAGAATTATCACTGCAGTGGCCACAGATATCCACTTATGCTTTATCAATACAATTACTATCTTTTCAATAAAGTGCTGGATAGGATTCAATTTCAATTCATTTGCCTCCTCAGTAGTAGTCACATCAGGGCCAAGCCATTGGTCAGAGCAAGCTGGAACTTGTATCATTGCCAATATCCAACTTGCCAGCAGACTCACACATATCACCAAGAAAAGGTCGCCGGCAAATTCTCCGACTGTCCCAGTAGTCAGATAGATTGGCAAAAAGGTGGCGGCCGCAATTATTGTAGCGCCGAGAAGAGGCAAAGCTGTCTTTTTGACAGTGGCAAATAGATACACTTCACGACGCAGACCACGTTTGCGGTCATTGATGATTCCATCCATAATCACCACAGCATTATCCACCAGCATACCCATGGCAACAATGAATGCTCCTAATGAAATTCTCTGCAAGGTGGTGCCGATGACTGAGAGAATGGGGAATGAAAGAGCCACTGTGAGTATAAGGCCAAAACCAATGATCAAGCCTGCTTTCCATCCCATAGCCAAGAGAATAACTATGAAGACAATAGCTATTGACTCCAATAGATTGATCATGAATGAAGAAATGGCAGTGTCCACTCGCTGGGGTTGAAAGAATACTTTCTTGACTGTCAGGCCGGCTGGCAGAGAAGACATCTCCTTGCTTACCACCTTGTCGACTTCAGCTCCGACAGAGGGAACTACGGCATCTTTTTCAAGCGAGACAAGCAGAGTCACCGTGTTTTCTTTCTCTACATAGAAATCACCTGAACGAGGCGTCACCTCATGGCGAGAAACCGTAGCCAGATCTCCAATCCTGACTTTGTTTCCGTCAGGCATAGTCACAAGCAAATCAGAAATTTCCTTTTCTGTAAGAGCCCCTTCCTCGATATTGACTGCAATCCTATCCTCCCCATTATCAATTTTTCCGGCATTAATTACCTTGGTAGAGGATTGCAGAGTCTGTGCTACCAGCATGGGGAGCAACCCATTTCGTTGTATCATACTGGGTTGGAAGACAATATCAATCACTTCCCGTTGTACGCCTCCTATAGTGGCACGTTTCACCCCTTTGATACCCATTATTTCCCGACGGATGTTTTTGGCAAATGGCTCTATCTCCGAAGTTTCATAGCCGTCTCCGCTTATGGCATAAAAAATGCCGTATACATCCATCATGTCGTCAACGACAATCGGAGCCATACATCCTTGCGGCAACGATGCTTGAGTATCCATCACCTTCCGGCGTACCTGATCAAAATATTGCTCTATCTCCTCATTGGGAACCTCGAATTGAAACTCCACACTGATAAGCACTTGTCCGTGACGGATATCGCTTTTGATCTTCTTGACATCAGGAAGAGTACGGAGTTGGTCCTCAAGAGGAATTGCCACATCCCTCTCGATAACCTCAGAATCTGCCCCAGGATAAATGACGACGACGGAGGCTTGCTTCACTGTCACAGCCGGGTCTTCCAATTTAGGCATCCGCAGAAAATACATTATGCCTGCAAGCAATATGATGACCATCATCGACCAAAATAGGGTGCGACGATTAATGAAAAACTCTATGACCTTCTTCATAAGGCAGCTTTCTTTATGTAATTGTCGTCGCCGAGAATTCGTATTTTTTGTCCTTCAGAAAGATGATGGACACCTACGGATACTATTTCTATCTGGTCGCCAAGTCCACGGATAAATGAATATTTACCATCTGGTAGTCCGACAAGCGACACTTCATGGGCTGTCAAAGTGGAATCCTTGCGATTGATTTTCCACACGTATGATTTCCCGTTTCTTTCGAAAATAGCCCTGGATGGTATTTTCTGCAGATTCTCTTCCGAATTTGAAGCATAGAGTATTTCGACACTCATGCTCATACCCGGCACAATAGTTTTTTGTGAGTCGGGTATTCTTAGTCTTAACTTGAAAAGAGAATTATTGTCGCCATCGGGTATAAATCCGATTATATCTAATGGTATTTCTCTGTCACCTGTTGCGGGTGTCTTACCAACACATTTTATTATTTTGTCTCGGTTAGAATAAGCCGACGCCGACAATGCGACATTTGCTTCTACACTTGAATTATCGACAATCTTATAGACAGGAGTGCCCGCTCCTACCATTTCACCTTCTTCCATGAATTTTTCTACGATATGGCCTGAAATGGGGGCAATTAATTGGGTATAGGCAAGATTGTTTCTTGCCAAGTTAAGTTGGATTTTCAATTGCTCGATTCCCGCCACTGCTTTTTCATAGTCGTTTTGAGAAATGTTGTTATGACGATACATTTCTTCTATTCGTTTCATCTCTGAGGTCAGCTGTTGGTATTGCGTCTCTACCTGCTTTACTGAGAGCTGATAGTCAGCTTCATCAAGATAGCCTATCACCTGTCCTTTTCTGACATAGGAACCTTCGTTGGCAACGAGGCGCTTGATCTGTCCCCCAGTCTTGAAGCCTACACTGACACTTTTTCCTTCTTCGACAGTGGCAGAATGAATAGTTGATTTTAGACTTCCTTCTGACTCAGGCATACAGATGAATACTCCGGGATATCTTTCGGGGGCAGACTCTTGATTTTTAGAGCAACCACAGACAAAAATAACAATTAATACAACAAAGGATAGAAAATGCTTATTGGACATATCTTAAAAAATTTTGTGCAAAATTACATTATTTGTATCATTCGTCGCTTATCTAAATTGAGTATTTTATGTTCTAAATCCAACATCATATTGCTTTTTTGAAAAAAATTGCTATATTTGCAGTTCTATTTGTAATATTGAGGATTATGAAAAATGCAAAAAAGGAAATGTATACTATCATCAACCCAGCTTTTCTTCAGAAGTTGGGCCACAATGTTTCTTTTATGTCGGAGCTGCTCTTGTTTGACAATCTTGACGGAGAATGCAAAGATATTCCTCCCAGTAGCTTTTTTTCCAATAATCTTATAAAACTTGGATCCGACATCATAGTAATCAGTCTTTACGGTGAGCTAAAATATATGATGGACTGCAACAGGCCTATAAATCTGAGATCGGGCGAATTTGCATATCTTCAGGAAGGAGAAATAATAGAGTTTTTAGATGCAGATGCAGACTGTAAGATAATCCTTCTATCTCTTCCTCATAAAATTGGAATGATCAATCTGAAAGATAAAGATGTAAGTTATTATTCCGCAGTTGTCAGACCTACCTCTCAAACATTGGATGAACTTTGTTCTACCTATCGGAGAATGAAACATAAAATGGATGACCCATCTTTCACTCTGAAGGAAGACATAGTATTTTCTTACTTGATGGTGTTTCTATCTTTGATGTATGATGCCATGAATAAAACTGACAATGCATCTGTAAAAAGCCAATCAGGAGTCGCAGATCGGCAAATGGAACTTTATAATAAGTTTGTAAGATCTGTCAAGACGCACTATGCCGAGCACAGGGATGTGGCATTTTATGCATCTGATATCTGCATATCCCCCGGGCATTTAGGACGCATAGTGAAAAACATCAGTGGAAAAACAGTCAGCGAATGGATTAAGGATTATGTTGTGCTTGAGGCAAAGGTGATGCTTAGGT
>CAZWJO010000173.1:0-5408 GCA_964634905.1 uncultured Sangeribacter sp. | reverse complement strand
ACACTATGAGTAAGGGCTCCGACAGAGATAAAGTCTACTCCGGTCTCGCCATAATCTCGTAGAGTATCAAAAGTAATGCCCCCGGAAGATTCAGTCTCTACTTTTCCATCTACAAGAGCAACTGCTTCTCGAGTCAACTCCGGTGAGAAATTATCAAACATGATTCTGTCAACTCCTCCTATTTCAAGCACTTTACGGATATCATCAAGCGAACGGCACTCTACTTCAATCTTAAGATCTTGCTTGCCATTGATCTCACAATATTTCTTTGCTCTTTTTACAGCCTGCTCAATTCCTCCGGCAAAGTCTTCATGATTGTCCTTTATGAGAATCATATCGAATAGTCCAATACGGTGGTTAGCGCCTCCCCCAATTTTGACTGCCTCTTTTTCAAGCATTCGCATCCCAGGCGTAGTCTTGCGTGTATCCAGCACTTTTGTGTGAAGTCCATGAAGCTGATCTTGATATTTTCTGGCCATAGTAGCTACTCCGCTCATACGCTGCATGATATTTAACATAGTCCTTTCAGCGACCAAAAGACTTCTGACTGGTCCTTCAGCAGTAAAAGCTATATCCCCGGGCTTAACTTCCGCCCCATCGTTAATCTTCACGTCTATCTTTATGGATGGATCTACTTTGTTGAGCACTTTCTTTGCTATGTCGACGCCCGCAAGAATACCTTTTTCCTTAATTAAGAGTTTTGAGCGTCCCATTGCATCCGCAGGGATAGTAGATAGGGTGGTATGGTCGCCATCTCCTATGTCTTCGGCAAAGGCGAGGTCAAGGAGAGCGTCAATAAGTTCATCTTTTGTTTTCATAATCCAAAAATCTTCACTAATTTTGTATCTGAGGAGAAATTTTTACAAAGATAATAAAAAAAATGGACATAACGCTCATAACAGTTGGAAAAACTACTACTGACTATATTCAGACTGGCATAAACGAATATTCCAAGCGTCTCAAACGCTATGTGCCCTTTTCCATAAAAAATCTTCCTGATATCAAATATGCCCGCAAACTTACTGAAGCCCAACAAAAGGAAGAAGAAGGGAAGTTGATTTTAGCCGAACTTTCTTCCTCCGATTATATTGTGCTTCTTGATGAGCGCGGGGAAATGCTGACTTCACGTGGCTTTTCTGATTTCATTCAGAAAGGGATGCTTGGCGGTAAGAAAAGAATGGTGTTCGTGGTAGGTGGTCCATACGGATTTTCTCAAGCTATCTATACTCGTGCCAACTTCAAACTCTCTTTCTCAAAAATGACTTTCAGTCATGAGATGATACGTCTTTTTTTCACGGAACAACTTTATCGGGCTATGACTATACTTAAAGGAGAACCATATCATCACGATTGATAATCTCTAACAACTTAACCAACTTTTTTGCGGGTATCAAATATTTTAATTAATTTTACAATTTAAAAATCGGCCAACACTTGACCGGATAGAAAAATTCATGTAATTAACCTAATAATCAAATATAATGAGACCAATCAAGCAACTTTTATCGGTAGTTGGACTTGCCTGTGCAGCCTTGGCTGTGGGATCAGTGCAAGATAACAAGCCCCAACCGATGCCGGATGTCAACCAGGTGATTGATAACACTCCTGACAGCATCAACAAAGCGCGGACAGCTCGGCCGGTTTCGGGCTCATCCCGAATAGGAAATAATCCTGTGCTTTTTCTTGTTGGCAACTCCACAATGCGAACGGGTACTCTCGGAAACGGTGATAACGGTCAATGGGGCTGGGGATATTATGCTCCAGATTTCTTTGACAAAAATAAAATCACTGTCGAGAATCACGCTTTAGGTGGCATGAGTAGTCGCACTTTCTACAATGTGCTTTGGAAAGATGTTCTTGAAGGAGTACGTCCAGGTGACTGGGTAATCATTGAGCTTGGACACAATGACAATGGACCATTCGACAGTGGCCGCGCACGTGCTACTATCAAAGGTATAGGTGATGAAGTGATGCCGGTAGTCATCAAAGAAACGGGAGTTCGAGACACTGTGTTTTCATACGGAGAATATATGCGTCGCTATGTCCGTGAAGTGAAGGATAAAGGAGCAAATCCTATTCTTTTTTCACTCACACCCCGCATGGCGTGGGATGACAAGGACAGCACTAAAGTCACTCGTGTCAATCAGACTTTCGGACTTTGGGCTAAACAAGTTGCAGAGGCAGAAGGAGTTCCTTTTGTTGACCTTAACGACATTACAGCTTCAAAATTTGAAAAATTCGGCAAAGATAAAGTAAAAACTATGTTCTATTTAGACCGAATTCATACTTCTGCTTTTGGAGCCAAGGTCAACGCTGAGTCTGCTGCCGAAGGCATAGCTGCTCTTGAAAGTGTCGAGCTGAAAGATTATCTTCTCCCTTTCCCTATCGATACGATTACCGGAAGAACCCGGAAGTCTGGCAAACCTGTACTCTTTACCATAGGCGACAGTACAGTAAAGAATGAAGATAAAGACGACGAAAGCATGTGGGGCTGGGGAAGTGTGATTGCAGAACTTTTTGACCCGGAAAAGATAACTGTCGAAAATCATGCTATGGCAGGTCGCAGTGCTCGTACATTCCTCGATGAAGGTCGTTGGGATAAGGTTTACAATGCTCTTCAACCTGGTGACTATGTTATTATGCAGTTCGGACACAATGATGGTGGTGACATCAACACTGGGAAAGCGCGTGGTGAACTTCATGGATCAGGACCTGAAAGCAAAGTGTTCAAGATGGAGAAGACAGGTATTAATCAGGTGGTCTATACCTACGGATGGTATATCCGAAAGTTCATTATGGACGCAAAAGAGAAAGGAGCAATTCCAATCGTTTTGAGTCATACACCACGCAACAAATGGAAAGAGGGTAAGATAGAAAGCAACGCTGATAGCTATGGCAAATGGGCAAAGGATGCTGCCAGGGAAGCCGGTGCATACTACATTGACCTTAATTCCATATCCGGTAAGAAATTCCAAGCTTTGACTGAAGAAGGCACTCCTCCATATTTTAAGAAAGACCATACTCATACTTCAAAGAAAGGTGCTCGTCTCAATGCTGCAAGTATCGCTGAAGGACTTCGTGGAACAGATTGCACACTTCAAGAGTATCTGCTGCCCGTGTATCCTAAGACTTTTATTATGGATGCAACAGTTCCGGCTTATGATGAATTCAATGGATATGGATATGACTTCAATAGCAAACCATCACCAAAAGGAAACAATCCTTATTTCTTCTCAATGCGTGTACCTGACGGCAACTATATGGTTACTGTCAAGCTCGGGGATAAAAAACGAAAGTCACATACTGTAGTTAGAGCAGAGAACCGTCGCCTGATGCAGGATGCTGTTTCACTCCCGAAAAATAAGTTTGAGGAATATTCATTTATAGTCAATAAGCGTTCTCCCGGTATTAATCTAAAGGATAGTGTTAGATTAAATCCACGGGAGTTTGGAGTATGCAACTGGGATGATAAACTTACACTTGAATTTACAGGAGACTCGCCGGCAGTGGAGAGCGTGACTATCCGTCCGGTTGAAGCATCCGATAACGTCACAACATTGTTTTATTGTGGCGACAGCACGGTGGTAGACCAATCAGAAGAGCCCTGGGCAAGTTGGGGTCAGATAATCCCCTCCTATTTTGATAATTCGATAGCTGTGTCCAATCAGGCAGAAAGTGGACAAAGAACCTCTTCTTTCTTCAGTGGCAAACGCTACGACAAGGTTTTGTCAATGGCAAAACCGGGTGACTACGTGTTCGTAGAATTCGGTCATAATGATGAGAAAGACAAAGGTCCGGGCTCGGGAGCTTACTATAATTATGCTTATAATCTAAAGACATTTATCGACCGTGCCCGCAATCAAGGTCTAAATGTTGTGTTCCTCACTCCTACTGCCCGAAGAAGTTTTAAAGACGGAAAAATTGTCAATACGCATGGCGACTATCCTAAGGCAATGAAAGAAGTAGCAACTCGCGAAAATGTACCTCTCATTGACATTACTGAAATGACAACCACGCTCTATGAGACCTTAGGGGAAGAAGGAAGTAAGAAAGCCTTGGTGCATTATCCGGCTGGGACCTTCCCCGGACAGGATAAAGAACTTGCAGACAATACCCATTTCAACACATACGGAGCTACACAAGTAGCGAAATGCGTTAGAGAGGGAATAGCAGAGAAACTCCCCGAGCTTGCCAAGCATCTGAAGCCTTACACCAAGTACTCTCCCACTAACCCAGACGACCCGGCAACATTCTATTGGCCTCTCTCCACTTTCGTCAAAATCGAAAAACCCCTCGGCAACTGACAACGTAAGGAAGCATGCTCCGCATGCGCCCCACAAAGACAAAAACTAATTAGGAAATCGCTGACCAATCAATTGGCCAGCGATTTCCTTTAGGTAGTAAGCATGCTCCGCATAAGTCATACAGCGTATTTACATACTTCTATTCCACAAGATATGTTTTATTTCCAATAATATAAATACCATCCAATAGGAGGAGTCGGCGCCCATTGTCTGAAATCTACAGCCAATGGAGATGCCATAAGAGCAGGAACCGCACCCATAGCCAAGCATAAAAACTGTAAAATCTTTTTCATTAGGTCAGTATAATTTAATTTTCAATTAATAAGTTATTCTTAGGTAATCGTAAATAAATAAGTCGGTAAAGTTCTGTTGTGTCTCAGCCCGGAGGGCTGATTATCTTGTTAACCCCGAGCGTCAGCTCGGGGAAAGACATATCTCTCTTTCATCAACCCCGGAGGGGTCATACTTTTCTGAAAATAGACTCTCATTTTTCCCAAGTTATTTTTTTATCTTTACTAGAATGCAAAATTGATAAAATTTGTGAATTAATAAAAATGCAATTTATTTTTATCCTGTATTTTCCATCAACATCCGACTCCATTTTGGTACGCCGGAAAGAGAGCTTACGCCTCCGACATAAACTATAGCTTGCAGGCACGACTTTCTTTCGAGTTCTGCCATGTCTGAGATAGCTCCTATTTTTGCCTGGTGTGACCCATTAGAAAGTTGCTGCAATGGCTGGTAGTCATCGTTTGGAGTTTCTTTCTCGGCATTTCCCCTTTCGCGCGCACACGACGACGTCGTCGACGACTTTTTATCTGATTCTGATTTTGATTCTGATACTGATTCTGATACTGATATATGATATGGTGCATCGTGATGCATGTCTTTGCATGCATTTGCATCAGGAAGTTCATTGTTGGAAACCGTTTCGTCCGAATGCTTTTCTTTGCATGCATTTGCATCCGGAAGTTCATTGGAAACAGTTGTATCCGTTTGATTTGATGCCTGTCCTTCTTTTCCCCAACGGTCATTAGCAGCCGCCCGTCTTCTCTCGTATACTTCCAAACGATGTTGCTTCATACGGTCTATCTCGTTGCGTAT
>CAZWJO010000172.1:1604-5694 GCA_964634905.1 uncultured Sangeribacter sp. | reverse complement strand
ATAGCCGTGATGAACTTATGACAGACATCAAGAGTACAAACCTGGTAGAGAACAACGAGGGTAAATTGGAAATAATGGTGGTCAATATCCAAAAATTTAAGGAAGACCATAAAAAAGTCACCATCAAAAATGACTATAACACTCACCTTCAGCGTGTATTTTTCATTGACGAGGCTCACCGAGGCTACAATCCCCAAGGTAGTTTTCTTGCCAATCTTCTGAGCGCCGATTCCGAAGCCGTTAAGATAGCGCTTACCGGAACTCCACTTCTTAAAGAAGAGCGAGAATCATGGCGTGTGTTCGGCAATTATATCGACACATACTACTATGATAAATCCATTGCTGATGGCTACACACTCAAACTGATGAGAGAACCGGTAGAAACCATCTATAAAGAGAAAATTGAGCAGATACTCGATGAACTCGCCGGAGGTGTGGAAGTGAAACGCAGCGACATCGATAAAAACAAAATTATCGAACATGAGAGCTACCTCAATGCTTTGATTGACTATGTAATTGCTGATTTCCGAAGATTCCGAGTTGAACAGAATGACCCAACCGTCGGTGCGATGATTGTATGCAAGACGAATCCACAGGCTCGAGAGCTTTATCGCCTTTGGCAATACCGCTTTACTCAGGCACAGAAGATTGAGGAGGCAAAAGAAGCAGCTATGCTCACCGCCAGTGAACCTATGGCTAACTACGGTCACCTGAACCCCCTTTCAGCTGCATTGATTCTTCACGACGAGGGGGATAAGATTGAGCGCAAGGGCAATGTGGATGATTTTAAGAAAACAATGTCTGTTGATTTTCTTATCGTCAACCAGATGCTTCTTACTGGTTTTGATGCTCCGAGATTAAAAAAACTTTATCTTGGGAGAAGTCTTGACGGACACGACTTGCTTCAAGCCCTTACGCGTGTGAATCGCCCATACCACGATTTCAAATATGGTTATGTTGTTGACTTTGTTGATATAAAAGAAAATTTCGATTCTACCAATGACCGTTATCTCCGTGAGTTGAATCGTACTGCTGACACCTCCGAAACTGGGGAAGAGGAAGAGGTCGGTAATGTCATAATTGAGGATAAGGCCGCTATCATCGCGAGGATGAAGGAAATCAAGAGCGTACTCTTTAATTTCACCTGTGATGATCCTGAAGCATTCCGTGAAGAAATAGACGAGATTGATAATAAAGAGAGTCTTTACGAACTGCGCACCCTTCTTAATGATGCCAAGGCCATCATAAATCAAGTGCGTGCTTTCGGCGATGACGAGCTGAAGGATAAAATTGCTAATCTCGCCCCGGAAGCCATTCCGACCCTTGTCAATGAAGTGTCGCATCGCATTGAGCGTATCAATCTTCTGGAAAACACCGAACATAAAGCAGATGTGTCAGGGATCATCAATGTCGCCCTCTCGGAACTTGAATTTGAATTTCGCAAAGGGATGTCAGAAGAGTTGAAGATTGTCGTCAACGACCTTAAAGAACGTGCTGAACGTGTGCAAGCTGAGTTTGAAGCCAACTTCGACCAACGTGAGGATAATTTTGTGAATCTCGCGGAAGAATTCCGCGCTTACTTTCGAAAGAAGGGTTTCATTCCAAAGGATACACAAGATGCTAAGGAGAGTATCGAGTATATGGATGCAGTGATGAAGAAAATCCGGGAAATCAATCGCCGTAACAACCGCCTTAAAAAGAAATACAACGATGATGAACGTTTTGTGCGTATTCACAAGCGTATCGGTGAAGAGAATCAACGAAGAGACAAGCCAGTAATCTCAGCTCAAGAGTTTGAAATAGCGCAGGGTCTTGCGCAGATGAAGAAGGTGATTGACTCTGCAATATTTCTCAACATCAACGTTCTTGAGAATGAAGAGGTGTTCCGAAAGGATGTCTTGGCTCATGTCAGCACTCAACTTCGCGACATGGGTATCCGTGCTGACCTCTCCGACCGTAAATACATACACAATCTAATAGCCGGTGAATATCTCCAGCAATACCATCAGTCATACATGAGAATATGAGTAACGTCCAAGATATAACAGCATCAACCATCGAACTGATTGATGCCATCAAACGAACCACCAACGCCTACGGTCTCGCCGGAACAGGTGCGGAATACAAAATTGTGGTTGAGGTGTTTCTTTACAAGTACTTCAACGATAAGTTCGGATACGAAGCCAAACGTGACCAATTCTATGGTGAGCGGCTCCGCAATGCTGAGAAATGGGATGCCGAATACGACACCTTCACTGATGAGGAAATTGAAGACCTCTTCAGCTACCTCCCGGGATCAGTACCTCGGCTGCGCCCTGAGCACACCCTTTCGCACCTCTATAACGCATCCGGGCAAGGTGATTTCTCATCTCTTCTCGATGGAACTCTTATCGCTATCGCCAACTTGAATTCCGATACCTTCTCGGTCACCACATCTGGGAAAAGTAAGGTGAATATCTTCAGTGCAGTAACAACTTACGTTACTGACATTCAGAAACGCGACCAGTTTGCTGTGGCTCTTTTGAGAGCTGTCACCTCATTCAATTTTGAGGAGGTATTCGCCGAAAAGTATGATTTCTTCTCTCGAGTGTTTGAACATTTGGCAAAGGATTACAACAATGCAGGTGGTGGGAAGTATGCCGAATACTATACCCCACGTGCCATTGCTCAAGTAATGGCAAGATTGCTTGTGCCAGAAAATTCCGATTTGCGAGGCGTGACCTGTTACGATCCTTCAGCTGGTACCGGCACATTGCTAATGGCTCTTGCTCATCAGATTGGTGAAGACCGTTGTTCTATCTATAGCCAAGACATATCTGAGAAGTCTTCCGATATGCTTCGACTGAACCTCATACTAAACAATCTTGCAGGAAGTTTGCCTAATATCGTGCAAGGCAACACCCTCACCGAACCATCACACAAGGCTCCGGACGGAAGTCTTCGTAAATTTGACTTCATCGTATCTAATCCTCCGTTCAAACTTGACTTCCCGGCCGACCGCGATACACTCGCTGCCGATTCCGTACGTTTCTGGGCAGGAGTTCCCAACACTCCTCCTAAGATTGATCCCAACAAACCCAAAATGGCAATCTACACCTGTTTCATCCAACACCTTCTAAACTCGCTGAAGACCACAGGCAAAGGAGCCATAGTGATTCCTACCGGGTTCATTACTGCCAAATCTGGTGTCGAACGTAAGGTGCTTCAAAAGATTGTTGATAATCATTGGGTGTATGGATGCGTCTCGATGCCCTCCAATGTATTCGCTACTACAGGCACTAACGTTTCAGTCCTTTTCTTTGACAAGTCAGCAACAGCTGAAAAGGTCATCCTTATTGATGCTTCCAAGATGGGTGAAGAGTACAAGGATGGCAACAATCAAAAGAAACGTCTCTTGTCGGAGGAAATCGATAAAATTGTCGACACATTCCGCGAAAATAAAGCCGAGGATGGATTCTCGGTAGCCGTCACATACGATGAAATTAAGGAGAAAGGATATTCCCTTTCTGCCGGACAATACTTCGACATCAAAATTGAATATGTTGACATCACGGCGGAGGAGTTTGAACAGCGCATGAACGGCTACCGCACAAAACTCACTGAACTGTTCAACGAAAGCCATCGCCTCGAAACCGAGATCCTCCAACAACTCGACACTCTTAAATTCAACTCCTAAGTCTAATGACTAAGTCAATTACGATATTGGATCCTGATTACCGCAAGTGGGTACAGGAACTCAAAGAACGCTATCGTCGCAGTCAGATTAAGGCAGCGACAAAGGTTAATCAAGAAATGATTCAATTTTATTGGGATCTTGGCAGAGACATTGTTGAAATGCACGTTGAAGACAGGTGGGGACAAAAGGTAATCCCAACTTTGGCAGTTGATTTAAAAAAAGAAATGCCGGATGTAACTGGCTTATCTCGTTCCAACCTATACTATACCAAAAGATTTTATCTTCTTTACAGTAAGCAGGTAAATGGATTGAAAGAGGCTATCATTGAAGCAAATCCTAAAGATGATGAAATTGTCCAACAGGCTGCTGGACAATTACAGAAGGCATCCAACTCTCAAATTGTCCAACAGGCTG
>CAZWJO010000172.1:0-1504 GCA_964634905.1 uncultured Sangeribacter sp. | reverse complement strand
CAGGCTGCTGGACAATTACAGAAGGCATCCAACTCTCAAATTGTCCAACAGGCTGCTGGACAATTACAGAAGGCATCCAACTCTCAAATTGTCCAACAGGCTGTTGGACAATTTATGAATGCTATTTATTCTGTACCTTGGGGGCATCATATACACCTGATGGATAAGTTTGAAGACGCTCCTGAAAAAGCTATATTCTATATTCGTAAGACTGTAGAGAATAGTTGGAGCCGTAATACAATGGATCATTTCATAGCCTCCGACTTGTATAAGAGGGAAGGCAAGGCTCTTACAAATTTCTCTCGCACCCTGCCGGAAGTGACTGGAGACTTGGCACAGGAGTTGACTAAAGACCCTTATAGCTTTGCATTCACCGGATTGACAGGAAAGTATAATGAACGCATCCTAAAAGAAGCCTTACTTGGAAACATCACCAAATTCTTGATTGAACTTGGAACAGGTTTTGCATACGTTGGTAAGGAATATCGTTTGCAAATTGGAGAAACCGAAAACTTTATCGATTTGTTATTCTACAACTTAAACCTATCTTGTTACGTAGTTGTTGAGGTCAAAATCGGAAAGCTGGCTTTTGCGGACGCTGGTCAGCTCGGAGGATATGTTGTGGCATGTAATCATCTTCTTCGTAAACCGGGTCGAGACAATCCAACCATTGGATTGCTAATCTGTAAGGAGAAAGATCGCGTTGTAGCTCAATATGCACTGGAGGCAAGCAACCAACCGCTTGGAATATCTGAATATGACCTCGCAAAACTATACCCGGAGAAAATCGAAGGCATGATTCCTACGATTGAAGAACTTGAGACCACACTTGTAAATGCACATATTGAGGACAAATCCAGAGACTCAGAAGATGCAACTCACAAAATATAAACTTGGAGTGGGCAAATACAAAGAAAATTTAGGAATTTGAATTGAAAAGGGAATGTTGAAATTTCATAAATATCGTCTAAAAGAAATAGCCTCCATAATAATCAGTAACGTTGATAAGAAGAGTAAGGAGGGTGAATCGGAAGTGCACCTATGCAACTTTACCGATGTGTACTATAACTGGGCCGTGACAACTAATATGATACCTAATTTCATGATAGCTACTGCACCGAAAACTCAGATTGAAAAGTTTGCATTACACAAGGGACAGGTCGCTATTACAAAGGATAGCGAGACGCGACATGATATTGGTATTCCATGCTTGGTTGCCGATGACTTTCAAAATGTTATCTTAGGTTATCACTGTGCTTTAATAACTCCTGATCCTACAAAATTGGATGGAGCGTATCTGAATGCTTATCTTAATTCTGCTATGGCAAAAGAATATTTCGCTAACAATGCAACCGGGAGTGGAATGCGTTATACCCTTAGTACAACGACTATCGAAGACTTCATCATCTTTCTTCCAAGTATTGAAGAACAACGCAGAGTTGGAAAGATTTTCTCCGACATTGACCAAAAGATGGCACTTAATCGTGAGATAAATCGCAATTTA
>CAZWJO010000171.1:0-5718 GCA_964634905.1 uncultured Sangeribacter sp. | reverse complement strand
TTTAATATTTAGTCTTTAATATTTAGTCTTTAATATTTATCTTGTCGGCTTCCCCAAAGTCGGTGTAGGAGCTTATTATTACTTTCTCTCCCGGGGTAAGGCCTTCGAGAACTTCGTAGTAGCGGGGGTTGCGGCGTCCAAGGGAGACTTCACGTTTATGGGCAGACTTGCCGTCGGCATCCATTACATAAACGTATTTTCCTCCCGAACTTTGGAAAAATGTGCCTTTATCTATCATTATGGCTTTTGAAGGACTCCCAAGAAGAATGTCGACCGGATAGGTCTGTCCTACTCTTGGCTTTTCAGGTGTATCTCCAGAAATGGCAAGATCTGCTTTGAATGTTCCGTTTACGACCTCGGGATAGACCTTTGCCACCTTGATATCGAACTCCTTGCCCTGCCTGCTTGCCTTCCCTTGTAACCCGGGTTCTATGCGATCTATGTAATGCTCATCGATTTGAACTGTCAACTTATAATTGTCGAGTATATTGATCTGTCCTACTTGCTGACCTGCAGATATGTTTTGTCCTATTTCTGCAGTCAGGCTTCCCAACTGGCCACTGTAGGAAGCGCGAACATTCAGATTATCGGCACGTTGGCGAACAAGCATAAAGTTTTCTTGCATATTATGAAGACTCTCGCGCATCATTCCCAATTGCACCGAACGGTATAGAGAATCCTGACGCAGACGATCTTCAAGGAGACTAAGATTTTCCTTTGCCAGTTCATAATCTTCTTGGGCAGTAAGATATTCCTCTCGTGAAGTGAGTTCATCTTTCAAAAGCTCCCGTTGCTGATCAGCAACACGACGTTTTCTATTTAACTCGGTCCTTGCAGAAAGAATGTCTCGTTTCACTTGAAGTCGATCCTTCTCCATCGAAAGTTCCGTATCTCGGAGCATATTCTGTTTCTCTGCAAGCTGAGATTCGGAGTCCAGGATTTGTTGACGAAGGAGCGGGTTGCGAATGGTCAAGATAATGTCACCTTCATTCACCATTGCACCTTCTTCAACGAGCTTTTGATCTACTATTCCAGTTTCGAGGGCAGAAACCTGGACGATGATTCCGGTTTCGACTTTTCCGGTAAGATGAATGTAATCGTTAAACTCTCCTTCCGTCACTTCTCGGATCATTAGATTTTCTCTATCTGTATTATAGGAAGTGGTATTCGATGCTGTGATTGCCCAGACGATAGCTGCAATAATCGTGATTATTAAAATTATCGGAAGAGAATATTTTCTCAGCTTGGGATGCTTTTTCTTTATTTCTGTGTCCATATCAGGAATTAATATTTAGATGATTCGTTAGTTTTTTCACATGTGACACATGAATCCCATGTGACCCATGTTAACCATATTGTTTAGTCGTTGATAAGAGGGTAGCCTTGGTAGTAGCGGAGGGTTATTTCGGTGATTATGCGCTGGATGCGCTTTCCTACGAGGTTGGCTTCTGCAACTACTAATTTTGAGGAGGATGTGTAAAGATCGATGGCTGATACTGCTCCAAGTTCAAATCTCTTGCGCATTGCTTTGTAGGCGAGTTGCTCAGCTTCAAGTCGCCGAGTTGCTGCTGTCAGTTCTTCTTTGGATGCTTCATAGTCAAGTCTTGCTTCCTCGGCTGCTTGATTCAGTTGAAATCGAGTTTGTTCCAATCGAATCTTACTCTCATTGAGTTGTATTGAAGCTTTTTTCACTCGGTTGGCTGTTGAGAGACCGTCAAAGATGGGAAGAGAAAAAGAAAGGCTGAAATATTCACCCATGTTGTCGCGAAACTGGCGGGAAAAAGATGGGAAATCTGCTTTAACGCCAAGCATACGATAGTAGGATGTTGAAATTCCTGCTCCGAAAGAAATTTTAGGACTATATCCCCCTTTTGCAGCCCTTAGATACATGGCATCTTCCTTGACAGCCATCTCTGCTTCTTCAATCTCAGGAAGAACCCGATGTTCATCAGAAGATGGTAGGTAGCTAAAATCTGTCGCAATGTTTAATGTTAAATCAGTCTCAGGCATCCCCATTGCGGTTCGTAGCGAGAGTTGGGCTTTCTTCAACAGATTTTTCTGATTAACTAATTCAAATTGGTCTGCAGCCACAATGGCTTCGAGTTCTGCAACGTCTGCACCGCTCTTTCTGCCAAGTTTGAATGATAGTTTTGCTGCTTCAAGGTCGGTGGAATCACGCTGAAGTTGTCGCTGCATTTGCTCTACCATGGAAGAGCAATAAGAAATGTTGTAGAATCCTTTTATAACTTCCAGCGATACACGGTCTTCTTCAACAAGTTGGGATTTTTGTTTACGAAGCTCTGCAGCTTTGAGAGCTTTAAGATTGTTGATTCGCACAAGACCATCAAACAGGGGAAGTGACAATTCAAGTCCGAAACCTGTTCCTAATGTCTTTTTATTGTCGTAGGTATTTGTTTCAGGGTCAATATTACGACCAAAGCTAAGGCTTCCGTTGCTTCCAAGACCAATATATGGCATCAGATCGGAAGCACTTAAGCGCTTATTAGCTTTTGCCATGTCGGTCTCAAGGCGACTAATCCTGTTGGAGTGGGCATGGGTTCGGGCATAGATCAGGCAATCGTTGAGCGTCATTGGCTTCTCTGTATGATTTTCGTCTGCAAAGATGCTTTGCAGAGGAAACATCAATGAGAGTAAGGTCAATATGATTGAAGATGATTTCATATCTGTTTTTTGATTTTCGTTTACACCAGCAAAGTTACTGCCACTATGGCTTCACTCCAAAAATAGACTTAAAAAACACAAAATCCCAATTCATTTTGTCTAAAATTTCGGCAGAGTGTCGAATTTTTTGACAGTTTTTCTTTGAGAGTTGTAGTTTTAGAAAATTATTGTTACCTTTGCAAAACAAAAAAATTATTGTATGCCCATAATAGTTAAAGCGGAAGATATAGGGAATCTTCAAGTTCTGATTCATTTTAGTGACAGTAAACAACAGACTATTGATATTGGCGACTTCATACGTCGCCATCCACATCCACAGTATAATAAATATCTTGATCCAAAACGATTTCGTAAATTTTCAATTGAAAATGGGAATATAGTTTGGGGCAAGAATTGGGATTTAATTTTTCCTTTAGAACAGTTATATTCCGGAACTCTTCTTTGATGAAAGAACGTTTGCTAATAATAGATGATAATTTGGCGGTGAGGGCAACACTGAAGTTGCTCTTGGAGGATATTTTCGAGGAAGTCGATGCCATTGAGAATCCAGCGATGATTGCCACCCTTTCATCCCCCGGCAGCTACGACGCTGTGCTTCTCGATATGAATTTCGATAATGGCAGACTTGACTGCAGCGATGGCCTTTTCTGGCTCGAAAAACTCAAAAATCTCCCTACTCCTCCTGCCATTGTGGTGATAACAGCTTTTGGAGATGTCGAGATAGCAGTGAAGGCAATGAAATTAGGTGCGGAAGACTTCATCACCAAACCATGGGACAATGATCAGCTCATAGAAAAACTAAAAAAAGCAATTGCAAAAAACCGTCAGCTGCGTCAAGACAAAGGGGCAGCTCAGCGAGCATATCAGCTTGAAGCTGCAGAAAGCGAAAGACTGACTCTTACTCTCGATGAAGTAAAGATGCGACATATACGCAGTGTAATCGATAGTTGCGGGGGGAATCTATCGGCTGCAGCGCAGCAACTCGGGGTAAACCGTCAGACTCTCTATAATCTCTTGAAAAAATGAGACGGTTTAGACTAAACATTGCTTTTCTGATAGCAGGAATCATTGTTAGTGCGATAGGGGCCTCATTCCTTTTTTTCAATGGATGGTGGGCACAAGGATGTCTGACATTGATCCTTACCGCTGTGTGCATATTTGCCATAATGCATCTTCAATCCCGGTTGATCGGCACAATGTCGGCTTTTGTGAATGCACTTGAAATGAATGATACCACGACCCGAATAATACTTGGAGGGGATCATGAACTTGAGAAGATGTCAGAATCTATGAACCGTATATCCGATATCTACAGCGAGAATATGCGCGAGTTGCAAACCCGAAAACTATATTATGACCGGGTTTTGAGAATAATGACTCATGAGATGCGCAATGGCATTACTCCCATTGTAGCAATTGCCGCAGATATGGTAGCTAAACCCGACCGATATCAAGGCAAGAAATTTTCTGAAGCCTCTCAGTTGCTGCTTTCTCAAGCGGAAGGTATTCATCGTTTTCTTGACTCCTACTACAAGTTGACTCATCTCCCGGAACCTAAACTCGAGACTGTCAAAGCCGGAGATTATTTCAATTCATTGAAGCGGCTCTTCAAAGCGGAACTTGACAACAGGAATGTGCCGGAAGAGACGATTTCGTATACCGTTCCAGAAGATATGATTTTGAATATAGACACTTCACTGATAAATCAAGCTCTGATCAATCTTCTTCGCAATGCTCTCGATTCGCTTCCAGCGGAAGGAGGGAAAATCGAAATAATCCTGACGGTTTCAGACTCCCGACCATATTTGACTATCAAAGATAATGGGTCAGGAATGACCCAAGACACCTTTAACAATCTCTTCCAACCTTTCTACACCACCAAACCGAATGGAAGCGGTGTAGGACTATCCATCACACGCCAGATCATCCAAAAGCACGGCGGCGAAATCCGAATCCAAAGCCAATTAGGAAAGGGTTGCAATGTTGTGATAACTTTGTAAATCAAAAACAAACGTTGTTTACGGTCGCAATAGGGATAAATTATGACAAAACAATTAGGTTTAAAAAGTTGTTATATAGTTATATCAATAAAAAAGGAGATTAGAATATGGCCAGGCCAATTAAAGAAACACCCGTTTTGAGAGGGAAAGATGCTAAAAGATTTGCTGAAAGGATTGCAAATCCAGCACCTGTTAGCCAATCTGAAAAAGAAGCAGCTCGTAAAGCATACGAGGCATTTAAAGCGATTAGTACTTTCCCTATGTAATATGGATTTCGAAAATTTCACTTTCCGTCAGATAGATGTTGAAACAGAAATAAAGTCGTTCGATTGCGGTGATGCTGATTTGAACGACTTTCTTTTTAATGACGCAAAGAACTACTTTCGATCAATGATGGCCTTAACTTATCTTCTTGAAGACAATTCAACTTCTAAGACTGTGGCGTATTATAGTCTTCTTAACGATAAAATAGTTTTTGATCCTGAAGATAAGCGATTTTGGAATAAGCTTAATCGAAAAATCGCTAATAATAAACGACGTAAGGATTATCCTGCTGTAAAAATTGGCCGACTTGCAGTATCAAAGGACTATTCTGGGAAACATATAGGGGAATCCATACTCTTACAAATTAAACATGTTTTCTCAACAATGAGACGGAGTGCATGCCGCTTCATTACAGTAGATGCGTATGCAGCCGCCGTACCTTTCTATGAAAAATGTGGCTTTATGTTTTTATCTGAAAAAGACAAAAACTCTAAGACAAGAGCAATGTATTTCGATCTAATTAATTATTTGTCATGATTAGATTCATTATACATATTAGATAATGTCGGTAGACAAATACAATTTTATATGCATGGCTACTGGACAATAGATCAGCTTATCGAGAAAATCCAATTTAATGGAAATAAATTAATTAAATATTTATTTTCTATCCAAACTCTTTAACCTATTTTTCAAAAATACAATGAGCGACCATTAAAGAATACAGATAGAGTTTCTTACCACAGATCTTACATAAATGATAATGGATCGG
>CAZWJO010000170.1:0-5821 GCA_964634905.1 uncultured Sangeribacter sp. | reverse complement strand
GAGAAATCTAATTCATAGATTTAGAATTGAGATGGACTAAAATCTTATATGCTCAATTTGCCTTACCATAAAGCGCCTCTCCGAGGCTACTGCTCTACTACTCAAAAACCCCAGACTAAAGTCTGGGGTTTTCGCATGATTTTCAGGTCTCCGACCTGATTTTTGCTTTAGAAATCATATATTTTGTGCGAGCTACTTAACAGAACACTTTTAATATTTCCTACATTTTGAGGAGGGAGGAGGCGTTGTCGGAATTGTTGAGGGAGCGGCGGGAGGTGCGGAAGAGGGAGCCGAAGTCGGCTGAATAGCTGACGGATAGGACTATCATGTTGGCGTTGTTCTTTATATAACGCTCCTTGAAATAGGGATTTACACTTGAATAGCCCCAAGATGGATATTGCGTGCCCTTCTTTTCAAACATATACATCCAGCTTGCTTCAAATGTCCAATGCTTATTGGGCTGATATTCAAAGCTGAAGGAGTCACCATTTTCATTCTTTCCAACATAATTGCCACTCAAATATTTACCGGGGATATTGCGCCAATATGAGATGGTGTATGGGCCCTTGTTCCACCAGACGGTAAAGCTTCCATCCAAAGACGTCAGATGGTGACACCAATTCTTTCCCATCGTTTCATAATGATCGAAACCAATATTTACATTAATTCCGAAACCGTATAAATCATTCAATTTCAAATTAAGACTTCCACCGGCATACCACGATTTCTTAGCATTGATTGATTGGGAAAGGAATAACTTATCTCCAAGATAGAACATATCCGACATTACAAAATCCTTGATATCTCGATAATTCATAAGCAATGATGCGGTGAATTTCTTATATTGGAAAGAGGGCATCAACTGATATAGGAAGTTTTGAGAAACTTTTAAATTAGGATTACCATTTGAAATAAGATAGGGACTCTGCTGCTGAGGATAGTCGGTCAGTGCGGAGAGGGAAGGGATGCTTGGAGAGTATTGGAAAGCTGCTACGAGATTCCATTTCTGAGACACATTCCACGAGAGCTGTGCCGTAGTGAGATTGCGGACAAAGTGGCGCTTATTAAGGTCGTTTTTAATCCAATAGAGTTTTGCTCCGGTAGCTAAAGAAAAATATACTTTTCCCACTTGCTGACCTAACTTAGCATAGACATAATTATTATTCTCGGTAAGAATTGGCTTATAATCAGTAGTGAGATACGTATTGGTGCTATGAGAGACGGTATTCTGATAGCCTGCAGAGAGCGAGGTCTTATCGCTAAACTGATGGTTATAGCTGATTTCACTGATTAGAGATCGGCGGCGACTGTCGACATCCATAATATATTCCGTGTCTGAGCCATCGTTGAAGAAATACTTATTACTACGGCGATAGTCGCTTGAATTCAGAGTACCCACAACCTGAACTTCAAGAGCATTCTTATCGTTGAAGTTTCGCTTAAAAAATAGGTCAAGGGAGGGAGCAAGGTCTTTACTGCTGTTCAAATTGTCATTCTCATAATCCCCAAGATATGAATCAATCGTATTTGCCAACGACCTGCTTTTCCGAAAAAATGGTGCTATGGTAAATTTAGCTGAGAATAGCGTATTAATGTTGGGACTATAATCATACTTCAGGTTTAAATTATGATAATGATAGTAGAAAGGATTGCGGTCATGCTCTTCAAGATCCACACGAAAATCATCGCCTATATAGCTTTCAGTGGAATTGTCGAAGACTTGTTGATAATTACGCCATGAAGGATTGTAAGACAGAGTGAACTGAGAAGGACCCTGGTGATAGGATGCTCGTACATTCCCATCGACGAAAGCCGTATTGACAGCACTGCGACCCCAGATATACACCTGACCACCGTCGTTGCGCTTTTTCAGGGTTATATTTAGAAATCCTTTGTTGCCACGGTCGGCATATCTGGCAGGGGTAATTCTTGAAAATTCAATCTTAGCAATGTCTTTTGGTTGCAAGGCGTTTAAATCTTCTATGGAGGAAGGGATACCGTTGATGAGAATAAATGGAGTGCCTCCATCGACTGACAACGACCTATTGATAGGATTCGCCTGCAAGCCTGCAAGCGGTAGCTTTTGGAAAAGACTGATCGCTGTTGAAGAAGCCTTCACATCAGAACCAGCAGGGAAAATGACAGTGCGTCCTTTGACATCAATCATTGAGTTTGCTGCTACCTGCACTTCATCGAGCATCACTCCCTCCGATAGATAGACAGTGCCGACATTTACATTCTTATCAGATTCGATCAGAATCTCTGTCGGGTTGTATCCAACCATTGATATTTCAAGGGTAAGCTTTGATTTGAGGCCTGTAGAGATTTCAAATTTCCCATATTCGTCGGTCTGGACACCATCGATAAATTTTGAGTCTGACATAAGGCGGCAAGTAGCACCAACCACGACAGTAGAATCGTTGTCAGAACGCACCTCCCCTTGAATGATTCTTGCAGAAACAGAGGAGAAGGAAAAGATAATAACTGATATTAATAATGCTACACGTATCATGATAATGATATATAATAATTCATGTTAAATTCCTGCTTTGCATTGTTTGAGGAGTTCATGGAGTATGGGATCTTGATAGTCTTGATTAGCGAGAGTGATTTCAAACATCTTCCTGATTGTATTCTTATCTTGTTCAGAAACGTCATAATCCTCCATGTTTCCCACAAGTTTATAGGCTTTTGTAGCAAGAGCAATGCGGGTCTTTGCATTTGCCTCCTCCAATCCATTCAGGCATGCCATCATCAACTCAAACCAAGACTGCTGGGGGTCGCTATCGTATATATTTTTATTTATCTTATCCATTTCTTTGATCCAGTCGATTTGCTTCTGACGATTCGCCTGGTCGCGATATTCAGAAGTCGTGGCATAATTCATTATCATTTTGCCTTTGATCACCCCATCTTCCTCCTTATAGTTGAAGCCGTAGGCATATCGATATATGCCTTTTGGGTCTTCAGTGTTTGACGGTTTAAACAATTCATATATATATGTGTAATCGGTCTCAGCTATAGGAATACCGCCAGCTACCTCCTCCGAATGAATGGAAATTTGAATATCCTTAGCAGTGTTTTTGCCTTTTTTGATGACATAAGCCGTATTCTCATCCTTTGCAAATGCGTCCAGCACATTGCTTATCAATTTCTTCTTGTTAGCGGGGATAGCGAAGCTATAAACATCGTCTTGTCCCGATTTCATCTTCGTTTTTGGATCTTTCCCAGAATAATGAAAGTCGGAGATTTCAGCCTCTGGACAATTAATGATAGCGTCAAATGCCGCCTTGATATTGCTCTGCGCTGACGCAGCTATTGGCGTTAATGCGGCCAAAAGGCATATTAGCCTGATTGCTATAGTCTTCATATCTTTATTATTTATTCAGTTATTATTGGATTTTCAATATTCATGCCACTTATAAATTCCCTCATAGCATAATATTCGTCGACATATATCTCTGCATTATACCTTATGATTTCCTCTTCTATCTCTTCCTGTTGTTGGCGCAGATATTCGTCTACATCGATTTCCTCTTCTTCCTTTTGAAGAGCTGTATTAACCTTCCTTGTGGCTTTGGTGATTACTGTAGTGGCAGGCTTTTTGACTTCTTTTTGTTCTGCCACCGGCTCTATGTTAAGCATTTTTGGGGTATCTACCTTGTTGGCACGATCATTCGAAGTAGTGGGTTTCGCCACTTCAGCCATTTGCTCTTGGCCACCTCCCGTAAGGGAGTAGTCGATCACTTTTGCTATTATCCCGGAAGCAATCACAACTCCTAAGAATATTGCGGCAACACGCATGAGTCGTCTTGTCAGAGATGGCTTGGGCATAATCCTATGTCGGAACAATCGCCATTCTTGCTCAACATCAAATTCTTGCTTAGAAGCCAATGCTCCACTTACAAGGGCAGACGCTTCGTAGATATCTTTCAACTCATCGTCGAGCAATATCATATCCAATTCCTCCTCCGACAAGGAATCAGGAGCATCCAGCATTTTGGCGATCAATATGTCTTTTTGTTCTTCTGTCATGATTTGCCGGTTTTGAAGTGAGTTCTTAATTTCTTTAACGCAGCTACTATATTTTTATTGATGGCGGCTACCGAAACTCCTAAGCTGTCTGCTGCGTCCTTGTAGCTCAACCCTTCGGTATAGATTTTTTTAACTACCTGCTGCTCTCGAGCCGTGAGCAAACGTTCGACTGCCAATTTTACCTCTTCATCTCGCTGCTCATAGTCAAAGTCTTCGGGTGGAGGCTCAAACATAAGTTTCAGTTTGACTTTTTCGCGCACATCGAGTTTCCTTATTCTGCTCAAGCATGTATTCCTTACTGAGCGTAAGATATATGCATTTATGTTATCCACTTTCCCATCCGACTCCCAAAGCTTGAGAAAGACCTCATGCACCACATCCCTTGCTTCATCATCATCATGAAGAAGGCTCATAGCCAACCTCATAGCGGGCGGAAAGCACTTTATGTAGAGAGTCTCAAACTCAGAAGTGGAATACTGCATTTTGCGTTTGTTTTAATTATATGACGAATGTCCTCATAAAATCATTACCGCACCAATGAAAAAAAATTCAATTTTCAATAAAGGAAAAAAGCCAGCTGCCGGAAAGCAACTGACTTTTTGTCGGGGTAACAAGATTCGAACTTGCGACCTCACGCCCCCCAGACGCACACTCTAACCGGACTGAGCTACACCCCGAGTCGGCTAAGCCGGAACCAACCGATATTCATTCTGAACAAAGCTGGGGGCTTATGTCCATATTCCTTGCGGAGCGAATATCTTGCGCATTTCTGCGGGGGTTCCCTGCTAAAGCGATGCAAAATTACTGCTTTTTTCTGATTTGACCAAATTTTCATGCTAATTTTTTTCATATTTCCTCGAAAATCTCGTATTTAGGACGGACGAACGAACCGTTCGTCACTACAAAACGACAAAAAAGTGAGTGCCATATCCAATGAATCGATAAATAAATTTGTTTTTTTATATAAAAATAGTTAATTTTGGAGTATGAAAACCATTATAATTGCTGAGGCGGGAGTCAACCATAACGGTGACTTTGAGACCGCTAAGAAAATGATACTTGCCGCCAAAGAGGCCGGGGCAGACTATGTGAAGTTTCAGACTGCGGTTCCGGAACTTGTGATTTCTATATTTGCAGAGCAGGCTGAGTATCAGAAGGAGAATACGGGAGTCGTAGAGTCGCAACTCGATATGTGCCGCCGCATCCATCTTCCTTTAGATGCTTATAAGCCACTTAGTGACTTCTGTAAGGAAGTAGGAATTGGTTTCATGTCGACTCCTTTTGACCTTACATCAATAGATCTTCTTGCTGAAATCGGTCAGGATTACTTCAAAGTTCCTTCGGGAGAAATCACAAACCTCCCCTATCTCAGGAAGATAGCAGAAAAAGGGATTCCAGTCATCTTGTCTACCGGCATGGCAACAATAAAGGAAGTGGAGAATGCGATAAAGATTTTGACAGGAGAACATCATTCAACTCCTGCCGGATTTAAACCCACCCTGAATCGGAGCGACATCATCGTGCTTCATTGCAATACCCAATATCCTACTCCTTATAAAGATATCAATCTCCGGGCTATGCAGACTATGGCAGAGGAGTTGTTTGTGAAGACGGGATTCAGCGATCATTCGCTTGGGATTGAGGCTCCGATTGCTGCCGTAGCGATGGGAGCTTGCGTCATCGAGAAGCATTTTACTCTCTCAAGAGAGATGGCAGGTCCCGACCATAAAGCCTCTCTTGAGCCTGATGAACTCAAGGCAATGGTGACTTCTATCCGCCACATCGA
>CAZWJO010000169.1:0-5945 GCA_964634905.1 uncultured Sangeribacter sp. | reverse complement strand
TACTTGAAAACACACAGTGACCCTAATCTTAATCAACACAATATATACCTTAATTAATTGAAAAATACTATGAAAAAAAACACTCCCGGCTTACGAAAGTCGGGAGTGTTTTTTTCATGGAAATTTCAGGACAATCTATCCGGGTACAACGCGATCTAAGAATGGTAGAGCCCTCCCATGACGACACACAGTGCCGCCATCTCATAAATTTGAGATTGGCTCTTATAAATCACTATAGCTCCATCTTGAGGAAGTCGCGGAGTCGAATGTGGTGGATGCCTGGGTATTGGCTGAGGTCTCAGCTGATGAAAACAAGCGAATTGGGGCAAAATACCGATTATATTCGTAATAATAACCAAATTTGGAATAAAACAACGATTATACTCGGTAATTTAAACAATATATGTATATTTCTCCAAGTATGTTTCAGGTCGTCTAAATCAGGTATAGTTGCGATATTTTGGATTCAATATTTGCTCAAGCGGAAGCTATTGCTTATCTTTGCATTTTGAAGACATGAACCACGAATTTGCATTTTGAAGATATGAATGATAACCAGTATGATATATTTATAAGTTATCGCAGGGAGGGAGGTGCTCAGTATGCACGAATCCTTAAGGCCGAGCTTGAGAAGCGCGGCTACCGTAACCGTGTATTCTTAGACTATGATGAACTGAAAGACGGTCGCTTTGACAGCCGTATTATGTCTGCCATAGAAAGTGCCCCTGTATTTATCTTCATTCTTTCTCCCGGTTCTCTTGACCGCTGTATTAATGAAGACGACTGGGTGCGCCAAGAAATTGTCTATGCAATGGAACATGAACGTCACATCATCCCCATTAATTTCGATGGACGTTTTAATGGTTTCCCTCTATCGATCCCTAATGAAGTGAAGGAAGCTCTTGGGCAACACCAGTTTACCAAAATAGACAGTGAATCCCTCTTGAATGTGTCTGTTGAGAAACTAATCAACGAGCGCATTGCACCTATCGTCTCTCCAAAAGACTCCTCCAACCAATCAAATACCGGTGCCGAAATCGTCATAATAACAGATTCCGATTGTCAAGTGTTCCGTTTTGGTAAGTTGATAGCACGTGCCAAAGCCGACATGGAATCAACGATACATTTGATGAAAGGGAATCATCTTCTTGAGTTTGTTAGCATCCAATGCCCGGAGGTGAAAGAGAAAATAAAATATTCCATTCCTGATAACGACTACGCAGATTTTATCGAAGTCAACCTGAGAGAAAGGGTTTTGGAACAAATGCCTCTTTTTCCTTATAAAAATTCTTCAGGGAAATGGGGATTCGTAGAGAAGTCTGGCAAATTTGTTATTCCTTGCGTTTATGATGGTGCAAGGGTATTCAGCGAAGGATTGGCAGAAGTCAAAAAAGAAGGGAAGTGGGGATATATTGACAAGGGCGGCAAACTTGTTGTTCCTTGTATTTATGATGAAACATATGGATTCAGCGAAGGTTGTGCGGCGGTAGAAAAAGATGGAAAGTGGGGATATATAGACAAGGACGATAAATTTGTCATTCCCTGTATTTATGATGAAACATACGGATTTAGCGAAGGTTTGGCGTGTATAATGATAGAAAGTAAGTGGGGATATATTGATAAAACCGCCAAATTTGTTATTCCTTGCCTATATGCTAATGCTGGCCAATTCAGCGAAGGATTAGCTGCGGTAATAAAAGATGGAAAGTGGGGTTTTATTGACAAGAGCGGTAAACTTGTTATTCCCTGTATTTATGATTATGCAGGTAGCTTTAGCGAAGGATTAGCTGCGGTAATAAAAGATGGAAAGTGGGGCTTTATTGACAAGGGCGGTCAACTTGTTATTCCTTGTATTTATAGTTCATCTGGATACATTAGTGAAGGATTAGCTGCCGTAATAAAAGATGGAAAGTGGGGAAAGTGGGGCTTTATTGACAAGGATGGTAAACTTGTCATTCCTTGTATTTATGATAGGGTATTTAATTTCATAGAAGGATTGGCATGTGTCGAAAAAGATGGGAGGAAGGGATATGTTGACAAGGCAGGGAATGTTGTGATTCCTTTTGGCTTGGAATGAGCCATGAATAAAGATCTTGTGACAGACATTACATTCCGATATGTGCCGCAATTATCTGATGAGAGGCAGCTTATAGCGGTAATAGAAGGTGCTTTACTTGTAAAATTTGCCGATATCGGCAAATTTTGCTATATTTGCACTATGTTTTTTATATAATATTTGCCGATAACATGGAATATTATCTGCCAAGGAATGGGCTGACTAAAATGGAGTTTCTGAAAGGACAGTCCGAAACTACTGAATCCAAGGGAAAAACAAGTTTGACTTAGGTGAATGTGGAAGATATTATACATTCTTGAAAAATTCTTTAGGGTTCTTGCAAAATTTCAATCGTTTTATTAATTTTGTAATTCGAATGTGAATCATGTCATCAGTAAAAGACTTTGCCGATGAAGGATGTTTGATTGCTTAATATTATTTTAGAAAGATTCTTAGTGGTTGTGTCAGGATTAGTCTCCGCTCGATACTACTGAGAGGTCTATAACAGAACCGCAATGGCTGAGAAGAAGGAATTCCTCAAAGGGAAAAAAGCTGTGACATTTTTGGACTTGTTCGCTGGTGCCGGTGGTATCAGTGAGGGATTTCTGCAGGCTTATACGGAGGATAAATACTATAAGTTTATCCTTGCAAGTGATATCAATAATAATTGCGAGCTTACTCACAGGGTAAGATATAATCATCAATTAGGACTTGATACAAAGTTCCTGACTGGTGATATTATGGCCCCTGATTTCACAAAAAGACTTCTTGATCAACTACAAGGACAAGAGATAGATGTCGTGACTGGAGGTCCCAGCTGCCAAAGTTTCAGCCTGTCAGGACGCAGACGGCGCTTTGACAAGCGAGATAATCTCTTTCTTCATTATCTGAATGTGATTCGATTGCTGAGACCCAAATACTTTGTAATGGAGAATGTAAAGGGGCTTCTTACTAAGGATAAGGGTCACTTCAAAGATGCTATAATGAGGGAAATTCGCTCTATAATAGATGATAAGAATATCCCTCCGTTTATGATGTATTTGAATAAGATGCTGCCAGAGAGCGCATCGAATTTCGTAAAGGAGTGCATTCTTAAGAAAGTGCAGATGGAGATAGGATCTGATGAAAATGCAGAACTTGCGAGAACTGCCTATTTCGGATATTTGGAGAATCAATTCAAGAGCATAACAAGAAAGATAGAGTATAAGCTCAGCAAATCAAATGAGCAGATTGCAACAATCCGTCATGGATTGAATTTATTACGCCAAACTGAAGAGAGAAATGCCATATCTGCCAACGTCATCAACTTAAAGACATTGACAGACATTGACAACGACTTTTTCGTAAACGAGTTCAACAATTTTCTTTCCCTAATAGATGACTCAACTATAATCAATACTATTCTTTCCACTCTCGACACCTTTGAGAGCTTTGACAAGGATTCTGATGAAGTCAAGGAATTCAGAGATATGATCCGATTGTATTCCTTTACATTGGATGAGACTCTTGATGTCGTAAAGAGATACGCAAAAGAGAACGGAACAACAGATGAATTGAAAAATCTGTTGGAAGAGCTTTTGCTCTATAGGGTAGCGGCTCCAATTGTAGTACATTCAGCCGACTATGGAGTGCCTCAAAACAGGGAAAGAGTTATATTTATAGGTTGCAGAAAGGATCAGGAACTAATCGATAAGGTTCCTGCCACTATTTCAGAAGACGAAAAAGTGACTGTATATGAAGCACTCCATGACTTGGATTTTATCGGGAATGGCAGTGTGGAAACAAACTATGGGCAGCGGAGAGTTATTGAGGAGTATGAGCCTTTAATCAGGAGAAGAGAGGTAGAGGGGCATCTTTCTGATGGAGCAAATGCGCATACTTTTGCCGAGTGGTCAAAGATGGGAAGATTGTCACATCGGTTTAATTTTGAGGTTGACCCGTTCTATGTGCGTTCTGTAGATGACTTGGAGAACAATCTATTTTGTGAAGAACCAGCATTGTATAATCACCAGACAAGTGCGCAAAACAATGATGTAAAGCGTCGTCTTAAAGTGATAGCAGAGCACGGGGTGTATGATGCAGAATGCAAGGCTGAACTATCAAAATTGGGACTTGATTCCAATAAGAGAAATTATACTGTTTTGAATCCTAAGGGTCAAAGTCCGACAGTAGTCACTATGCCTGATGATTTCATACATTATTCCGCGCACAGGGCTATGACAGTAAGGGAGATGGCCCGATTGCAATCTTTTGATGACTCATTTGTATTTCAGGGGAAACGACAGACTGGAGGAAATAAACGTAAATCAGAAATCCCTCAGTTCACACTTGTAGGTAATGCAGTCCCTCCATTGATGGCAAGGGCGATTGCAAATACAATACTCAAACATATAAAATTAGAAAAGCGATGATGCACATGCGTCCATACAATGAATTTGAAGCCAAAAATGTTAAATTTTTGGTGGATAATCAGGTGTCATTTGCTACTATTCAAATTACCGAAACTGGATTAAAGAAGAGTATTTTGGACGCAACTGCTCCTGTCAGGGCATATTTGAAGGAGAATGGTATTCATGATTATGAGCAGCAACCTCAAGGGGAATTAGGGAAACGCTTGATTGATACTTTAATCTTGACCTCTACGGAGGAACACTTTACAAAAACTTCTTTATACCGTCCGATTACTAAAAAGGGGGATCCACGAATGTGGGTGAATAAGGTCAGAGGTGTCGACTTCCTTCATGCGGATGATATTTTTGCTATAATAGCATATGGAGGATTGCTTTACACTGTCAATCTCACTACTGTTGATATTTCGATGGTGTGTAGTTCTTGTATTGCAACCCCTCTAAAAGATTTGATTGATCAAATAGCCACTATAAAAAGCAGTGTAAGTGAAGAGTTATTAGGCCTCATAAAAGACAGGATGTCTGATTGGACTCTTGCAAAGAGATTTGCTGACACAGGGGTTGGAAGGAGGGTGGAATCATTATTGGGGATACCTATGAATGCGGATACTATTCCTGACTATAAGGGAATTGAACTTAAAAGTCATAGAGAGACATCTAAGGTCAGAAACACTCTATTTACGCAATCTCCAGATTGGAATATCAGCAGGCTAAAAAGTGGCAAGGCAGTTGTAGAAGAGTATGGGTATATACCTGATGGATACAATCATAAGACATTGCATGTGACACTTTCGGCCAACAGACCAAATCAACAAGGGCTGGGACTATTTGTAGCCGCACAAACAGGACTTTTGGAAGCAGATGAATTTTCATTAATGCAGATGGAAGATGGATCTTTTCAGAAGATAAAAGATGTAGCCGCTTGGAGACTGTTGAAGCTTCATGAACGACTTCTTATTAAACATAGAGAGACATTCTGGATTGATACAGAAACCAGAAAAGTGAATGGGAAAGAATACTTCAGATGTACAGAAATCCTTCACACCAAGAATCCCATCCCGGCTCAATTTGATGTATTGCTTGATCAGGGGCAGATAACGGTTGATTTCCTATTATGTAGGAGGTCGGGTGGAGATACATACAGTTTTAAAATAAAGAGTGAAGCCAAAGGACTATTATTCCCACAAAGTGAAACTTACAATTTACGTGAAACATAATGTGACTCGTCCTCAATGAAATCAATAAAGATAATTCCGATGAAGTAGAATCTAAGTTTAACATTTGTCTTTTTGATGAACTTTTATAGTAAGGTATTTGTTGGGGCTGAAATTGCATTTTGTAAGATTTTTATTTCTCTATGCCATAATGGATAAGGAGGTAGCTGACACATGCGAGTGAACCATTTTGTTTCAGTTTTGTTGCATGGCTGTAACAGTCTGTTTCAATAATGATATATTAATTTAATCGTACATAATACACTC
>CAZWJO010000168.1:0-5979 GCA_964634905.1 uncultured Sangeribacter sp. | reverse complement strand
AGAGCTTCTCAATTGGATATGAGTTAAGGCGATTTGTCATTATTTAATATTTAATTTTTATTCACTCGTGTAAATGCAAATTATTTTGAAAAAATATTTCCTATGCTCGGATTTGGACGGTGCTTTTCTCCAAGTCTCGTCAGTCATGATGCCCGCATCATTCCTTCCTCAACTTGAGAAAATCACTCGCCCAAATCCGCCCCAGGGGCTCTCAAATTTTTATGAGATGGGCTCTTAAATTTTGTTATCTTTAAAGATACAGTTTTATTTTAGTGCAGAGATATCTATTTTGTAAATGTCTGGCAGTTTTTGGGGAGGGACCAGAAACATTGTCATATAGATAGGAGCATATATGATTTGTCCTTTTCTCTCAATATTGCCTAAGCATAATACGTAAGCCTTCTCTATTCCATATTCCGAGCATTCCAGAACATTTTTAAGAGCGTTATGGCGTTCGTAATCTTTTCCTGATTTGACTTCTATTGGAATCACTGTATGACTCTCTGAAATCACAAAGTCAATTTCTCCCATTCGTTTAGAATTGAAATAGTATGGAGGTATATCATGACAAAGAAGTTCTTGTGCTACAGCATTCTCGAAAATTGCTCCAAAGTTGACATCAACTTTCCCAGATAATATCGAGACCCTTATGCCATCGGCATATTGGGCTGACAATAATCCCACATCATTAGAAAATAGTTTGAAAAGATTGCGAGTTTCTGCCAATTTCAATGGAATCCGAGGTTCGGTGACATTGAATACAGGGATAGCAACCCCTGCATTCTTAAGCCATAAGAAGGCATTCTCATAACGTTCATATTTGGCATGTTCGTTAAGACTTTTAAGGATGAATCTCTTGTTTTTAGCATCGAGTTCGGAAGGAATCAGATCAAAGATTTCCTTGATTTTGAGTTTATCCTTTTGTGCATATTGAGATATATCCTTTTTATATAGTGTGATAATATCTTTCTGAGTCTCGGCAACTATGTTCAAATCATTGGTGGATATATATCGTTCTACAGCAGCGGGCATACCTCCAACTATCGTATATAGACGGAAAAGAGAGATTAATCTTTCATGTATCACTGGATCCACTGGAATGATTTCTTGCCAACATTTTCTTAGGTGTTCGAATATTCGAGGAGCAACTCCTACATTGATGAGAAATTCTTCAAAATTTAGGGGATATACTTCTTTGATGCTTAAATATCCGACAGGCACTGATCTAAGGTCTTTCAACTCCACACCCAATAATGATCCGCTCAGTGCATAACGATAGCTTCCTTCATCTACCAAAAATTTTATAGCTGTGACAATATCATCACATTTTTGCACCTCATCGAAGAATATTAGAGTTTCTCCTTTTAATAAAGGTTGCTTAGTAAATGCAGTCAATCTCAGTAAAACTTCATCAGCGGAATACACATTCTTGAAGAGATCAATAGCTTCAGGGGTTTTTATAAAATTGATTTCAATGAAGGATTTGAATCGTTTTCCAAGTTGTCTGATAGCGTATGTCTTTCCAGTTTGGCGAGCCCCTGTAAGCATAAGGGCATTCTTATGATTATCGAAAAATTCGTTCAAATATGTTGAGAGATTCCTTGTTAACTGCATAATTGTTTAGTATATATTAAATTGGGTGCAAAAATACGCAATATCTGCCGTTTTTCCAAGTAAAAAAGTGTTAAAAATGCCGTTTTTCTAAGGTTTTTTTAGCCATTTCTGCCGTTTTTCCAAGTTTTTCACACAAATCGATATAGGCGTCATATATCGCGGATATTGATAGAGGTTGGAGGATAACTTTCTCCGTCATAAATTACAGTGGAAGCAGAGACATCGCTGATGCTCTTTTTAAGAGCCTTAATATTGTCTAAGAAATCGGGACGAAGAGTCTTCCCAGCTTTAATTTCATAAAGATGAAGAGAACAGCCCTCAACAAGAATTGCATCTACCTCCAATCCTGATTTTTCGCGATAAAAATATAAATTAGGTTCCTTCCCTTTGTTATATCGGCTTTTAAGTAATTCTCCCATTGCAAGGTTTTCGAAGATAGCTCCTCTCAACGGATGATTTTCAAGCTGCTCATAATTCTCGATTGAGAGCAAATAGCAAAGAAGTCCAGTATCATAAAAATACACTTTCGGCATTTTTGTTAATCTCTTTGAGAGATTAGCGAAATAAGGTTGTAGAGGATACGCAATATATGAGGTGGCAAGAAGTGAAAGCCATTCGGAAATAGTGTTGGAAGAGACTCCAACTTCTCGTGCAAGTGCCGAGGCATTAAATTCAGAACCTACACGAATCGCCAATAGCCTGACGAATTTATCAAAAGAAAGTATATTCTTGAGTTTCAGTAAATCCCGTAAATCTCTTTCTACATATGTATTATAATAATTTTGGAAAAAATCGAATGGTGGAAATCGGTCGGCAATTACTCTCGGATATTCTCCTTGCCACATCAGTTCATTGATAGGCTTATCCAGCTCTTTTTTAGACATCTCCCTGAAAGATAGTGGAAGGAGAGTGAAAAGAGCAGCTCTTCCGGCCAATGACTGTGTAATAGCACGTAAAAGAGAGAAATTGCTGCTACCGGTCAAAACGTATCTTAGATTTTTATTTTCGTCAACTCTTACTTGAATCATTGACATCAAATCAGGCACATTCTGAACTTCATCAATGATTACAGTATCTCCTAACGATTCCAAGAAAGCTGTAGGGTCCTCTGCCGCGGTTGCCCTGATAGTAATATTTTCAAGATTTACATATCGATAATCAGCATATAAGTGTCTGCATAAACTTGTCTTCCCGGATTGACGAGGTCCAGTTATAACTATAACAGGATAGTATTTGGCAGCTTCCTCGATTTTTGATGAAAGTATCCGATGAATATATGTATTCATACTTCAAATAATTTTAAGTACAACTTCAAAATATTCGCAAAGTTACTAAAAATATTTAATACTTCAAAATATTTTGTTTTCGTAACGGAAGCAAAACACGCGCCAAGTACAGAACTTAATCAACCTTTGGGCTGGCTGATTGTTTTTATGGTAAATAATCGATAGAAATAATACTTATATTGTAATCTTTAATTCTTTTTACTATGAAAAAGACGATTCTGCTGATTTTCGCTTTTGTAGCGGCTCTGACGGGAATGGCCCAGGTGCAGATTCCATATCAGGAACTTCTCTATAACGTGCACTATCATTGGGGACTGGTGGATGTCAACATTGGTCATGGAAAAGTCACCCTCTCCTCGCAAGGCGACCAATTCAATGCAACACTTGATGGCAACACAATTCCTTGGGAAGGACGTGTGTTTTGCGTCAGCGATACCCTCAACACTACTATGACCCCAGGCTCTCCTTACAGCCACGAAACGGTCAACTATGAAAACGGTTGGTATCTCAAGCCAAAGGTTATGGAGTATAATAGCAATGGTTTTCAAGCATCCAATCCGGCAAATTATAAGAATATTGCAGGGCAAGGAGAATTGGATGCCGATAGCGATACAATGGAGGCTGTTACGGTCACAGCTGATATGCTCGGAATGTTCTACTATTTCCATGAAATAGATTTCGCAAGTATGTCACCGGGTCAGCAGGTGTCTATTCCTATCAGTGGAGGTTATGCTCAGTCAGTGACACTGACATATAATGGCGAATCATCATATGGTGGATATTCAACTTATTCAGTCTCGTTTGAGTATACATATCAGGGTGCCCCCACCGGATATTCCGTCCAGGCTCAAGTAGACCAAAGCAGCAGAATCCCAATTCTTCTCGCTGCTGACTTGGCAATCGGTCATGTCGAGATGATCTATGAATAAACTTGCGAAATATCTCGTCAGATACTATATTATCAATAAAACTCAACTACCTCTATCGATAGTTGAGTTATTTTTTATTGTTTCAATGCTTCTTTTAATTTTGTTGCAGTTTCTTGGCCATGAAGACGACGATAGAGAATAGTGCCATCTGGCGAGAAGATTATGACTTCGGGAATAGAATATGCACAATATGCATCCATTGCATTCCCACAATACATTATTTGATCCCACGGAATACCAAGTTTTTTGACAGCCTCGCTTACATCATCAAGGGCAATTCCTACAAACTGGACATTTTCGTTATCCTTATATTCATTATATAACGGAATAAGCATTTCCCTGGCTTCAATAATGCACCCGCCACACCAACTTGCCCAAATATCAGCAACAACGAATTTCCCTTTCCCAACGTAATCAGACAAACTGACATCCTTACCATCGAGGTCTTTCCCATGAAGTTCGGTAAATGGCTGACCTTCCCAAGTTAATTTGACTTTTTCCATCCTTTCTGTGAAGTCGCTTATACCATCCATTCCTTTTGTCTCATCATCAAGAAGAGATATTGCTTCTGCCCACTCATCCGGAGAACAATGAAATACTGCATCTCTAAGTGCACATTCTCCAAGACCATTGTTATAGTTTCCCTTGAATACTTCTTTCCACACTTCTTTTTGCAATGCCGGTTCTGATACAAAGCTATTAAGCTTAGTGATATAGTCATTCAATCCCTGATTTAGATTTCCTCCGGCGATTGGATAGCGTTCGTTCCAATCCAACGTGATAGTACCAGGTTCAACTATTAAATTGATTAGAATGGGTCTTTTAGTAAAGTCCGGGCTGTCGCAATAAATTTTAATGAAAGCAGGAAACGACCTTTTACTTTCTCCGTTGATGTCAATCTTTCCATCTTTTATTGTTCCAATATAAGATGTGATTGCTTCAGAGGTGTTATAAAGAACGCAGTTATAGCCATTAAAAGTTGTATCAACACTATTAGTGACGATTCTGTATTCAAAGGCGCTTACTCTAAGATTTGATGCTATCAGCACCACCAATGTGAAAATTTTAATTACTTTTTTCATGCTTTACGATTTTTTCGGCAAAGTAAATGAAAAAAGCCCATTTTGTCATAAAAAAATGTCTGACATTTATCTGACAATTGTCTGACAAAACTCTGATAATGCAGAATGTCAACTGGTTATCTTAATTTGGTAGGAATCTCCTCGATTGCATATTATTTCGATATTGACATCAGCGAGGGCAGTTTTTGTTCGCCGAACGAGAGTGTAGAGCGACTCCTCGGCATTGCTTTTATTGCCCCAAAGGGTAGCGCACAATAAGGCTTTGTCAACTTTATTATCCGGAGCATCAAGCAGCATTTGTGTCAACTGCCGTTGCATAGGTGTAAGTCTTATCCTGTCGAGGTTGGGAATAGTGGTAGTAGGCATTGCAAGTTCCGTTGCCAATTGAGGATCCTCATTTCTTCTCCATAAGAAACAACCTGCAAGGGATATAATTGCAAGGGAAAGAAGGATTCCCGGCACAGTTTGGTCAGAGACTGCAAAAATGGATGCCATTGAGCATTCTGCAAATCCCTGCACTTGAATAGTCAATCCGCTGACCGATTTTTCAGGTACAAGCATTATTGAATCTGATGCAATTTTATTCCCATGAATCTTGGAAATCGAGTTTTTCTTATCAACAATAGTAAGGGAATAATAAGCCTTATCTTTTAGAGCACTATTCCTGAAATTAAGATCTGAAGCCTCATAAATCATAGGCTTGTGGTTTGCATAATACAAATGTCTCAAAGCCGCAATAGTATCTTGTCGTGTCCACAATCCACTTTTTTCTTTTACTAAAGCAACCATAGCCTCATTTAGGTCGTCTGTTATGTCTTTCTTAGCATTTGAATAGGCAAAGCAGCTGGAAATGATAGAAGATATCATCAATGCCAATGGAAGCAGCAATATATAACGTAGATTCATAGCAATAACAAATTTTTTATGGTTATTTTACACGGATATTCTTGATAGAAAACCATCCCCCGGGTTCCATAAAAATATCCTATTATTTTTCATGAATTGTTGTTTATATTTATGTCGCAAAGTTAATTCTTTTTTTCGAAATTATTTATATACATATGTATA
>CAZWJO010000167.1:0-6110 GCA_964634905.1 uncultured Sangeribacter sp. | reverse complement strand
CAACCACAGAAGTGAATGATATTGAGTTCGAAGCAGGTAAAACTTGGGACTTCGCCCGCATGAGCGACGCGGAAGTTGCTGCTGCTGGCTTCACATCATGGGAGATTCTTAACAGTTCTGCAACAAGTGGTTTCAACAACTGGACTGCCCGTAAGCGTCTCTACTACACTTCATCTACCGAGACTGAAGAAAAAGAAGTTGATGGCGAAGTTGTAACAGTGGCTAAGACTGTCTATCCTTTCGGCTTCGTTGCTGAAGACAATACAACTAACGTGATTGAATATAGCGTGATCGCAGCGGATCAGGACAATACCATATATTTCGATGGTCTTGGATTGTTTGATAATGCCCGCAATGTAGGCTACATGAAACATCTTGGTGTTTACAACGACGAGACTGCCAACAACTATAATGATGTCACTATCTTTAACGTACAGGGTTCAGACTTCGTTCTTGCAAACTACATTAACAACTATGGCGGCAACTCAAATCACCCGACAGTAGCAACTGATCAGGAATATTATGAAGTTCTTGCTGGTGAAGATATCGTACTTAATGCAAAGAAGATTCTTACTACACCGGATGCGTTGCCAAATCTGAAAAGAGAAGGTGTTAGCTACGCTCTTGAGAATGAAGATGGCACTTACGACATCCATTATGCTCTCTATCGTATCGACACAGTTCTAACTAAACTTGTCATCTTCAAGGATAAGAATCAGGATAATTCTGTAGAAAGCATTGAGAATGTTGTAAACGGTGACAACAATTGGTATTCTATCGACGGTGTACGTGTAGCTCAGCCAACTCGTCCGGGTCTTTACATCCACAATGGCAAGAAGATCATCGTTAAATAATCGTTTCTGATAAATATCTAATGAAGGACGCACCGAAAGGTGTGTCCTTTTTCGCATTTTTTTGTAAAATTAACTAAATTAAATTGCAAAAATACATGATTTAATTTAAATTTGCATTTTAGAAGAAATAATAACTGACCTATATTATGAAAAAGAAAATTTTATTGGCATGTGGAATTGCAGTGGCAATGGCTCCGTCTGTATTAGCACAACGAGTCACCGACCAGCTCGGTCGAGGACTCGTGGCCATGAAAACGGATGCAGGCGTGTTTTGCTCCTGGCGTATCAACGCCGAGGAGTGGGATGGCACTGAATACAACATCTATCGTGGCTCCATAAAACTTAATGACACTCCTTTGAAAGTGTCAAATTTTACTGATGTATCCGGTACTACCAACGACACCTACACTGTAAAGGCTGTGGTGAATGGTGTGGAATTGGATAATTGTGTTCCTGTGGCTCCATGGGAAAAGAACTATACCATCATCAAGCCACAGCACGCAGTGGAAATCACAGCTCCTCTAACTCCTAATGATGCGACAGTAGCAGATGTTGACGGCGACGGAGAGCTTGAGATTCTGATGAAGTATGACAATGGTGCTTCCAGTTATCATGATGGTGACAATGGTATCTTCACAGTTGTAGAATGTCTCGAAATGGACGGAAGCGTGAAATGGTGGATCAATTTTGGTCCTAATATCGGTGACTTCCAAAATAACGAAATCAATATCATTGCGACAGACTGGGACCTGGATGGTAAAGCTGAAGTCGTATTCCGAGCCGCCGACGGCACTGTGATTCATCAAGCCGATGGATCCTCATACACAGTTGGTGACGCTTCTATCAACTATCGTGGCAATTCTTGGCCTGATGGCCAATGGTTCCTTCATTGGGGTAAGGAATATCTCGTCTATGCTAATGGAGAGACGGGTGAACCATACGAATGTATCGATTATCCACTCATGAGAGTAGAACCGGAAAAAAATCCAAATGGCATTCTCAGTGGGGGGGCATACGATACTCTTGTCAACAATGAATGGGGTGATGGATACGGACATCGTTCTTCTAAGTATATGTTTGCCGCTCCTTATCTTGATGGTCGAAAGCCAAGTCTTTTTCTTGCACGTGGCATTTATACAAAGCACAAGATGATTGCGTATGATATCGACCCGGTTAATCATAAACTCGTGGAACGTTGGCGTTGGAATGGCAACGAATGGCCTTGGTATGGTCAAGGATATCATAATTTTAGCATTGCTGATGTTGACTGGGATGGAAGAGATGAGATCGTATATGGTTCGATGGTGATAGATGATAACGGAAATGGTCTTTCTACTACAGGCCTTGGACATGGAGACTCTCATCATGTCGGTAACTTTGACCCATACAACCATGGGCAAGAAATTTTCGCTTGCAACGAGGACAACCCGAATAACAATTTCAGGGATGCAACAACTTCAAAGATCTTCTACCGCACTATTGGAGGAAATGATGATGGACGGGCCAATATGGGCAACTTCATAGATGATTATCCCGGCGCAGAAGGAGTCACATCCCGTGATGCTGCTCTTATCGGTGGAGCTTCTCATAAAGCTATTGTAGGTGATGATAAATCTTCTGTTTCAATCACACAAAACTTCCGAGTTTACTGGGATGGTGATCTCTGTGATGAATCATTCGACTATGGCAATGGAAAGAACACTGCGGGTGTTATCTACAAAGCTAAACAAGGAAAGATTGCCACTCTCGAAGGAAGCAAGACCAATAATGACACCAAGGGTACTCCTTGCTTCCAAGGTGATATTTTGGGTGACTGGCGTGAGGAATACATAATGCGTGACGGTGATAATAATATTCGCATCTATTCCACAGACATACCTACTGAATATAGAGTATACTCATTATGGTATGATCATCAATATCGTAATGCAATGAACTGGCAAATGTGTGGCTACAATCAGACTCCGCACACAAGCTTCATGCTCAGTGAATTTGAAGACCGAATTGTTCCTCCAGCCCCTCTCACGATGACAGGGCGTACTGAAATTGCTAATGGTGCCTCTATAGATGCATCTGTAAATGGGAAGCACGTTCTTCTATGCGAAACTGGAGATATGACTATCTCAGCCGTTGACGGCGTGGCTCCTTCTATCCTTACAGTCAACACACCCACATGGGTGGAAGGTCATAATAACAATGACAACATCACAATCAAGACCTATACTCACACAATCAGCACAGGCTCTTTCATTGGTGATATGCGCCTCATAAAGCAAGGAGACGGTAAGCTTGTGCTTCCTGGTGGTATTCATCCTTTCAGTGGTAAGACTGAAATTTGGGCAGGTACTGTTAAAGTGAATGGAGAACTGACAAATAGCCCTATATGGATCGATAACTTCGGTGTTCTTGAGACATCTTCTCTCAACGCTCCTCAAGGAATTGATATGAACTATGCCTCAGTGCTTCGTATTGGCGACGATAAAGGAGCAGGTTCTATTTCAACCGGGGACTTAACGCTTGGATTTGGATCTATTGTCGAACTTGATGCATTCTCAGATGGAACTATTGATCATATAAATGCTGAAAAGCTCACTATCGAAAAGAAAGATTGGACCAACGGCCCTGAATATCTACAACCGATAATAAAATTCATGGCTCATGTCGCGGAGGATTCAGAAACGCTTCCCTCAGGAAAATATCTTATTGGTGAACTCGGAGAAATCAATGGCAATCTCAGCGACCTGATTCTTATTGGTCTGGAAGGGATGAAAAAAGAAATTATTTATGAGGATGGAAAACTTTATGCTAATCTCTCTGCTTACGATCCTGGCATCAAGACTTGGACAGGTGCCGAGTCTACTATGTGGGATCTTGACCATTCAGTAGCTTTCAAAAACGATGAAACCGGAGAAGATGATGTGTTTGTGCCGGGTGATGAAGTGATTTTCGATGATTCTGCGCAGTCTACGGATATTATAATTTGCGGAAGGCTCCAGCCTGCAAGTGTGATCTTTAATAATAATGAAAAAGAATTCATTTTGGAAGGTGAAGGTCAGATAGTAGGCGATACAAAACTTCTCAAAGAAGGACAGGGTACCCTTACGATAAATAATATCAATAGTTACACTGGCGGTACTTACATCAATGGTGGAAAACTCGTAGTAGGAGTGTTTTCAAATAATATTGGTAACGACTTGGGTGCTCTCTCTGATGTAAATTCCCGTATTTATATTAATAATGGGGCTACTCTTGCTGTTAATGCATCCGGTACGATGGGTCAACGTATTTCGATGTCTAATGGCAATGCTGCTCTGGAAGTTCCTAATGGATTGACTTTGACTACTACTTCCGGTATATTTGCCGGTGGAGTAGGGCAGCGTCTTTATAAACGAGGAAAAGGAATCCTAAATCTTGCTGGAGGAAATTCTATGAGTCGTCTGGTGATTGAAGAAGGAACTGTCAATGCTTCTGAGGTTAGCGATGTGATTTCACTCCCTGGAACAGTGGAATTTGTAAATGGAGCTTTGTGGGATCCGGAAAGTATGTATACTTACAGCACTAATCCAACAAATTATATTGTTGCTGAAGGCAATCGAGGTGCGCTGTATCTTGATTCTCGATGCAAATACACTGGAAAACTGACAGGTTCAGGGACATTCTCGGTGTATGCCGCCGGAGTACGTTGTGATCTTACGGGTGACTGGTCAGAATTTGAAGGTGAAGTGGTAGCTTATCATCATAAACGCGGTGCTTACGATCCCGACTTTAAGTGGGATAACAATTTTGGTATGCCAAAAGCTACTCTCAACATTTCTTCCGGCGTGACTTTCAACGCACAAGATCGCAATATGAAACTTGCAAGTCTTAAAGGAAGTGGTGTTTATCATGGTAGTGGCACACTTACTATCGCTAATGATGAAAAGAAAATTAGTTATTCCGGAACCTTCACGGGCAAACCTAAGATTGTGAAGAGTGGGAAATGCGATTTGTCAATGACAAAAGTAATGAATGAAATCACAAGCTTAACCGTAAATGACGGCACCATATCCCTTAACGCATCAAAATCGCCTTACAACAACACATTCCTTACAGCACCCCTCACTATAGAAGGGAATGGTAAATTACGAGGTCGTGGTACAGTGGGCAATATAACTGTTTCAGGAAATGGTGTTCTCGAGCCAGGGTCTTTTTCCGATTCCAATCCTCATCATTACGGACCGGTATTCTCAACTGGTAATGTGACTGTGAATGAAGATGCCACTTTAAGTTTATATTTAAGAGCTGCAGGCAAGAACAATGACTGTTCTTATCTTGACGTAAAGGGTAATCTAAAGATTGACGGTAATGTAGTGGTCACAATGAATGTTGAATACATACCCGCAATAGGTGATGAATTCCGTCTCTGGAAGACCGAGAACTTCAGCGGCACTCCGAATATCTCGCTTCCTACACTTCCAGAAGGCCTTGAATGGGATTTCATGGGTTTGACAGATGCTACCGGTATCTTGAAAGTCGTAGAAGGCTCAGGAGTAAGTATGATTGATGATTCGGCTCAAGTAGTGTGCAAGGTTTACGACACAGTTGGGGTATTTCTTGGTTCTGTTGAGACAATTAAGAAAAATGCCACGGCTAATGCCAAAACTCAGCTAAATCTCGTTCCCGGTATCTACATCCTTCTCCTCGAATCAGAAAACGAGAAAGAAACCCTGAAAATTCAATTCTAATGAATTTTGAATGTTGAATTTTGAAGTCAAATTTCAATCAATAAAGAGTAAGGGTCGCAATTATAAGTATTGCGACCCTTAATTATTTTTATTATTTTATTTAAAATTTTTCTGCCCTGAGAGTTTTTGTTATCGTTACAATCAATCTCAATAGCTCATCACAATCGGAATTCAGACTGTCGTATTCGGTTGTTGATATATATGAAGTTCTTTTGAGAAGTTCAAGCCAATACTCTGTTTCGCGAGCTTCTTTCAAAGCCATATAGACTTTCGAAGCGAATTCTTTTTTTGAAATTGCTTCTTCAGCTTCGCATAGATTTGCTCCAATAGAAGTTCCACTTCGCAATATCTGTTTAGATAGAACATACTCATTCATTGTAGAAGTCAAATGTTTATATAAATTAATTATACGGACTGCGAAATCCTTTGCCTTATTGAGGACAACATTATCTTCCTTTCTACCCATAATTCAACATTCAACATTTAATTCAACATTCAACATTCCACATTCAACATTCCACATTCAACATTC
>CAZWJO010000166.1:0-6124 GCA_964634905.1 uncultured Sangeribacter sp. | reverse complement strand
CTTATCAGGTTTGGAATAAAAATACAAAGCAGTATGAGAACCGCAAGGTCGAAGCAGCTACCGCCACGGACATCAATCGTGGGATTATGAGAGCCTTAACAAAAAATCTCGCAATGTTTGGCTTAGGCCTTTACATCTACAATGGTGAGGACGTACCTGAAAATCTCGAAGAAACCCCAACCTCCGAGACAGCTCAGCCCACACAATCAAAAGCAACGAGAAAAAGAAAGACTAGTGGAGACCGCTATGATGGGATTCGCCAAGCAATCAATTCAGCCCTATCAACCAACGACCTCATGGTGCTTTATCAGCAGCATCCGGAGGTAGCCAACAATCCTCAAATCATGGCTCTTTTCACAGCAAGAAAGCAAGAGCTATTAAACGCAGCTTAAACTATGGCAAAGCGAATAGAACTCAAACAATGTAGTGTGGTCTTCAATGAAGAGAACCATACTTACTACCTGCCTGAAAAGAATAAATATCTCTCAGGGATAACAGGGATGCTTGAAAGACAGTTGTTCCCAGAAACATACGATGGCATTCCAGAGGCTATTTTGGAACAAGCAGCCGAATATGGTTCCTCAGTCCATGCCTCAATAGAGGACTTTGATATGAACTGGAGTAACGACGGATCTCAGGAGGTGAAGGATTATATATCCCTGTGTACTGAACATTCCCTCGTGCATGAGGAAAGCGAATATCTTGTGACTGACGGTGAGAACTTCGCTTCCATGATTGACAAAGTGTATCGCGTCGATGAAATCACCTTCGATATTGGAGATGTCAAGACCTATGGCGTTATGACTGCCGACAAGCTCGAAAAAGCGAAATGGCAGTTATCAATCTACGCCTATCTCTTTGAATTGCAGAATAAGAGAGCACAAGTACACAATCTCTTTATCCTGCATATCAGAAACAAAGCAAAGAAAGATGGAAGTTTCGACCATATCTCGAACTACATCCCGGTACAGCGAATCCCCTCTGAAATAGTCCAAGAACTTCTTTTGGCTGATTCAAAGGGAGAACAGTTCAAAAATCCTTATTCAATTCCTGAAGATCTACGTCAGCAGGAGTCGATAATAAGGACTCTCATTCAGGCTAAAAATGATGCTGAGACAAGACTTAACAGCATCAAGGCCCGAATACTCCGTCAGATGGAAGCTCAGGACATCAAGACTTGGGCGACAGAGACGATGAGAATAACACGGAAATTACCAACAACCAGAAGCTCCTTCTCTTTGGCAGACTTCAAGGAGGCTAACCCTACAATCAACGTAGAGCCTTTTATGAGAATAAGTCAAGTAGCAGGGAGCTTACAAATCTCAATCTAATGGAAACAATCGTAAATCCAACAGACAAAGAGTACAAGGCAGCTATGGCTTTAGAGGATGCAATCAACGATTATGGTTGGAATCCGAAGAAGTTTGCCAAAGCCTGTACTACCTTTCACAGAACCCTTCAGCAGACCCTATTCAGAACTATCGTAGAAGTGCTGATATGCTATGCTGACGAGAACAGGGGAACAGACCCAAGAAATCAAGCGAGCAAAGAAGGCTCTCAGCAAATCCTAAAGGTGCTGAAAGAAATCCATGCTCCATTCATCTAAGGCTTGAAACACAGCCAACGCTTTCTGAAGAGGGAGGTGGCCCGTAAAAAGGCTGTCTCCCTTTTCTTTTTGTCAAATCTCAAAATATCAGAGAAATGCTGAATTATAATATTCGAGACTTTGAAGATTTTAAGCTCTTATTTGGGCTTGAACTTCATGGAAACGGTGTTAAGAGTCGGAAGAACAAAATCCTACTTCAACACTTAAAAAATCCCGCACTCCTTAAATGGTGTCGGGAACATAACGACTGGACATTGCTTCGCATAAGAAGTATGGCCGAACTGAAACAGATGGTGCTTTGCTATATCCGAGAAACCGGGAAAGCAGATACTAATCTACCCAATAAGGTAATCCTCATCGGTCAAACCTACTGGAGTTCACAATATCGGACTGACCATCTGAACGGTCTTTGCGAGGACTTTGATAAGAAAGCGGTTCGCTACGTCAATACCAAAAGTGAACGTGTGTATAAGATGAAGGCAGGTAAGTTCTTTACCGCCATTATCAAAGAAACTGAGATAGGTCAGATCCTATCTGAACAGGTAGTAAACTGGCTGTCAGAAGAGTTTACTCAAGATTGGCAAACCTATACCTATGGTCAAACCCCTGAGGTAGAACTTCATGTAGATGATAACTTCGAGCTTATCTACGATGAAAGAGCGTGCCGTGATTTCAATGGCTGTAGCTGCATGGTAGGAAGAGACAGACATTCTTTCTACGAAGAATCAGTAGAAGCAAAAGCAGCCTATCTGCTTGATATTGATGGATATGTACTAGCGAGAGCTATACTATTCACCAATGTGAAAGACCAGAATGGAAAGAAATGGAGATTACTGGAGCGTCAATATTCCAGAGAGTCTAATGAAGTCCTAAAAAGACTGCTCGTTGATCTTCTCATAAAAGGAGGACACATAGACGGCTATAAGCAAATTGGAGCCGGTTGTTCTGAATCCCGTGCTTTCGTTGCCAATGATGGAACCTCTTTAGCAGACATGAAGTTTTCAATCAGATGCGAGCTTGATACTTACTCCACATTGAGCTATCAGGATTCCTTCAAGTATTATGACTATGACAATAACATAGCATACAACTACTTTGATGCTCCCCATAATTATTGTCTTGATACAACTGAGGTAAATCTTGAAGGAGACTATGATGACGATGAAAACGAAGAAGAATTCGATTCATACGATGACTTTCATGATTATGGCTGTGATGTAACGGTAGAAGCCTACTATCATGGTCAACAATACCGTGTCGATGCTGATAACCTTGATGACTTTCAGGAGATCAACGGAACTTACTATCACATGGATGATTGCACCCAATGCGATGCTTGTGGCTCATGGCTCGTCAAAAACGATGCACTCTACAACTCAGACGCAGAGGCCTATTTCTGTAACGAGGAATGCGAGAAGGAGTACATCGAAGAAAACTACTACTACTCAGAGTATGACGAGGACTACTTCCATAACTACGATGACATCACAAAAATCAACGTATGGAGCGATGAAGAGCAAACGTACAAAGTAATAACCATAAGCAAGCTCTCACTCCAGAATCTTATCAACAGCCGTAAAGTGTTCGGAGCCAATCAGACTTGGTTCATACTGGATAATGCGGCATAAAAACCAAAGAAACAATGAATACAACACTCGACTGGCGTTTGCTCAAAAAGCTTTACGCCATACACTCGCCATCAGGAAAGGAGCAGGGAATGATAAAATTCCTTGCTTCCTACCTAAAGACAATCCCCGGTGTTGAGTTGGGGAAAGACAAATATGGAAACTTATATGCTTGGAAAGGAGAAGCAGAAAACTACGCTTGTGTAGTTTGTCATGTTGATCAAGTTCAAAAAATCCATTCAAAGGATTTCAAAGCGATTGAGACCAGAGACATAATCTTTGGCTACTCCCCTTCAAACCATCAGTTTGAAGGCCCTGGATGTGATGATAAGAATGGCGTGTTTATCTGCCTTGAAGCTCTCAAAAAGTACGATTGCCTCAAAGTAGCCTTTTTCAGAGAAGAGGAGATAGGCTGTCGTGGTAGCTCCAACTGTCAAATGGACTTCTTCACAGATTGTCGTTTTGTGATACAATGCGACCGAAGAGGAAATTCAGACCTAATCACGAACATAGGTTGCATGGATATATGCAGCGAGCAGTTCATATCCGATATAGACCCTGAGAAGTGGGGCTACAAGGAAGGTCAAGGCATGATGACGGATGTAGAAAGTCTTAAAGAACAAGGGCTTTCAGTTTCAGCAATCAACATAAGCTGTGGATATTTCAATCCCCATACCGGTGAAGAGGTAACAGTTAAGCGTGACTTAGAGAAGTGTTGGCGTTTAGTTCAGCATATCATCGAGGACTGTACTGAGGTTTATCCCCACGAGGCCGGTGAGAATCCTTATGGAATGTATGAAGAATGGGAACTTGAAGAGGAAATCCATTCAATTCTTCAACAGGATCCCACTATGACTGGAGCAGATCTATTCGATATGTACCAGACCAACTACCCCATGTTGACCGCTGACGACTTCGAGCGAATAGTGGCAGAATACAAATGCTTCTATTGCTGTGAAGATGAAGAATACGAACCCTTTGATATAACACCCAATGGCAAAGAAGACAACAAAGAAGAAAAGTACGACTTCTAAGCTCAGAATCGTACACTCCGGGCCATCAATCTTTGAAGTGGCTCACTATATGCACCACACAATCGCTAGATACTGCGAATATTGTGGACGACCGATGACTCCTTCTGATGCAAATGATTTTGGCAGTCTCTGTCAAGATTGTTACCTCAAGGAATATTACTAACCATCAAATTCCTATGACAATGGATATAAACAAAATCATATTTTCACGGACAGCACCGAAAAAGAAGGTGGAGATTGTAGAAAATCTCACTCCCAAAGAACTGCTGTCTGTGAACCCCGACACCATCAAGCGAATGGTAAAGGAGGTTGGCTCAAACCGATATAAGAGCCGAGACAAAGAGTTGTATATCTCCCACGAACTACGCACCGGTAATAACTGGAACAGCCAACTTGAATCAGTGGGAACCTACAAAGGTAATCTGTATGTGAATCTCTATGTTCAGTACAGCAATACCGACACTACCAAAACCGAGAGCCTTGAAAAATTCTTCTGCAAGGGAGATTATCAGGGCAGCATAATCGGAAGCGACCATCATGGCAACGAAAGGCACTACTACTTCTCCTATGATGAGAGTGATAAGGCACGTTGCATGAGACGCTTGCTTCTCCAGTATCTAACCCTCAAATACAAGGATAAGCTATGACAGAAGACGCAACGACCGAAATGGCTAAGTACATCTGGAAGATCATTCTCAGTAGCGGAGCCATAGCGATGAGTTGGGGTATTGATCCTGACTCTCTAAGACAAATTCCGAATGGACTCAAATTCCATGTTCAGGGATTGAAGCTGAAAGGATATGTCGAAATCGTATACGATGAAGGAAGCGACTATTTCAATGTCAGTTTTGTGAAAGATGAAAATCCCACAGAAAAGGAAACCGCTGAAGATGTCGCTTTTGACGAACTTTCTAATGTAATAGACCGCCATGTAGAATATACTGGCGAAGATTACAACGAGCGAGTTGAGAGAGAACTAACGAAACTCTAAAACTCCAAATCTCACAAAAGTGGGAACCTGTGATAAATACGAATATCCGGGTTCCTGCTTTTTTCTTGAATATTAAACGGACGTATAATAAACGAGAAACATGAAGAATAAACAAACTGAATACATATCCTACCTGAGACAAAGCACCAAAAAGCAAGAAATCTCAGGACTTGGGATAGAAGCACAGAGGGAGATAATACAAAACTTCCTCCGTGACAAGATTCCCTCCGCTGAATATGTGGAAACGGAAAGCGGAAAGAAAACGGACAGACCTGTATTGCAGGAGGCACTTAAACATTGCAGAAAGATTGGAGCTACCCTAATCGTGGCGAAGCTCGACCGTCTTAGCAGAAACGTCGCCTTTACGAGCAAGCTACTGGAATCAGATGTGGAGATAGTCTTTTGCGATTTCCCACAGGCCAACAAACTGGTGCTTCATATCATTGCATCAATAGCCGAATATGAAGCAGGGTTGATCTCTACCCGAACAAAGCAATCCCTGAAAGCGAAGAAAGCAAGAGGCGTTAAGTTGGGGAAACCAGAGAACCTGACCAATAACCTCGACTCCGCTATTCAGAAAAGCAACGAGACAAACAGACAGAAAGCCCTTGATAATCCAAACAACCGTAGAGCGATAGCATTATTGCGTACCTTGATAGGACAAGGGCTAACATTAACCCAAATGGCAGACACTTTAAATGACGAAGGATTTGTTGCTCCGAAAGGTGGCAAGTTCAAAGCATCCCAAGTGGCTGTATTACTAAAACGATATAAACTCAAATAAATATGGAACCAAACTATTTAATCATTCTTGATTTCTGCGGTGGGTATCTCAATATAATCCACCTGACAGAAGAAGAAAAGAGAC
>CAZWJO010000165.1:0-6171 GCA_964634905.1 uncultured Sangeribacter sp. | reverse complement strand
ATAAGCTTCTCTTGGCCCAACTATTGATGAAAAGGAAGATTCTTTTATAGATCTGCCCCATTACCTACTCCTTCATTTTGAAGTTGATACGGCGGATTGCCAACAACAGCATTAAATTCTATCATATCGTTTTTGAATATATTTCGGTCGAGTTTTCGGTTGAGGTTGGTTTCTCCTTCCCACCAATCCCTCAGCTTGACTTGGTCGGTAAAAATCAAGTCAAGAGGATCCTCTCCCTTTTTAGCCCGACGATCGTTTTCTTTTTCAATTTCTTCTTTCGTTCTAAGTATGCCCACAAGGTCAGTCTCCAGCATTTTATCCGGATCTGCCTTCTGGCCCTCTTCCATCTTGATTATTCCTGCATCTGCAAGGATTTTCTCCGGAACTTCCCACTTCGGACAAACTGCATTCACCTGAATTCCGGAAAAACCGGCAAGGGTGCGCTTTGTAATTGAGACTGCCATCGGCGTCTTGCAGACAACAAAGAGATTCTCCTTAATCGTCTCTTCCCAGATGTCATGATCCTCTTTCACTTTCATGCTCGGGTCTAGTGCCCGAGCTGCCTCATAATGATCCTTTCGAGCCCGGAATAGAGAATAGGCTACATAGAGCGGATACAAGCCGGTCTTGGAGTTTATCTCTAAAATCCTCACTTTCTCAAGATCTGCAAACGAACCCGATTCGGGAGTGACAAATAAAGCGTCTGTAACTCCTTCTTGCTCAATCTTTACTGGCTCATCTAATGGTGTCTTATTGTCATCGGCGATGAAGCAGTAACCTCCTATGGTGTCGGCCATATGCATATTGACTACCCTCCACGGTGTCAAGACCGTTTCCTTGTCTGGATTGTGAAAGAGGGAGAAGATATTGGCGATAGTCTTTACTCGTTCCGTGATTGTCATCTTGTCGCTTGACTCAGCAAACTCTCGTATCTTCTCAGCCGCTCCCTTAAAACGAATGGAGTCGTAGCAGTCACGCACAGCATCAAAATCCTCCTTGGTGATGTTCTTTGGCATGTATTCAAGCCATGATTGGTCATCTATCATGGTCGTAAAATTGCTGATCTCAAGATCCTTGTGGTTCTTGATGTCTGCGCCATACATGAGAAGTGGAATACGCACTGATAGCGCACGAAGAGTCTTCATGCGCTCCCGCCGCTGACGGTTCCACGCATCCATGAGTCTCTTCGCTTCCTTTTCTTCTTCGGTTAGTTCATCATCCTTCTTTCCTGCAGCATTCTGCGCATCTTTTTTCTGTTTATCTGACGGTTTTTTAGGACGATCTTTACCCCATTTGATGTCCCCTCCCTCTTGGTTGCTCTTGGAATCGGACGTAATCTTAAGACTGATTCTTGCGAGGACTATTTCAGCTTCTTCAGTGAGATCCATGATTTTGACAGAGTCATAGATACTGTTGTCGGCATATCCTGACCGCACAACTCGGTCTATAAGCTTGGTGTCGAGCTGCCGGAAGAGAGAGTCTGCATCGTATGCTTCCATCTTGGTCTGCGGAGATCCCGGTTTTGGCACATTGATGGCCTGCAGTGGAAGATATTCTATCCATTTCCCGGCTGCTTCTTTATGCTCTTCGCGGGAATATTTCGTAGATCTGTCATTACCTCTCTTTGCCGACATATTGAGGCGCACTGCATCTGCAAATACCTTCAGTGAGCGGATAGGGGAGAAGTCAAATACATAACAATCCGTCTTCTGCGCCCCATTGACAACGGCTGGTGTCTGCACACGGAAGATGGTCTGCATGTAGGTGGATGCACTCGTGGAGTCATTCCCTTTCATGTAGAGCACTGCTGTCCAGTCTGGTACGGATACGCCAGTCGTCAGTTTGCCGCAGGAGAGGGTAATTGTATGTTTCCCTTTCCAGTCAGGCAACTTAGCTTTGAGCTCATCGTATTTTTTCCTCTCTGTTTTCTTGAGTTTTTCAGGATTGTCCCAATCTTTGTGTTTAGGCATCTTACCTTTTGTGAGAGATATATGGTCCATAACATCCCTCAGTGCTTTTCCTGTGAGGTCTTCTTGCTCGCTTCCGGCTTCATTGATTACGCGGAAGTTTTTCTTAAAAGGATTGGTGGCCTCAACTCCCTTTACAGTCCATTTGTCACGTTCAAGCAACTCTTGAAGAGCCTTTCCCTCCTTTACTCCTGGTATAAGCCAGAAGGTATGGCGGAATGCAAGACGGAATTCTTTTGTCGAGAATGGAAAATTTGAACCTTCTTGCGTTTCTCGGGCGAGCGCGTAGAAGAAATCCATGATTTCCTCTTCATGCACGAACTTGCCCTCGAGTTCGTCCCCCTTATTGTGGTGTGCTATCAGTTTCTTGTCCCATACGCGAAAGAAGTTCGAGAAACTGAAGCCGGAGTATTCATCTTCAAGTTGCTCGTCTGTGAGTTCCTTGGTGGAGTTTTCCTCAGACTCTCCAGGCTCAAGAATACGGCGACCTATCGTGTCCTCAATGTCAAGATTGAAAATGTTGACTCGTGGCAGCACATCGTAAGGATTCGGGTCATCTCCATATTTTATATGCCAGTTTTTCTTCTCTTGTTGCTCCTTTACATAATCCCACGAATATATCTCTTTCGTAGAGTATTCGCTGTAGAGGTTGAATGGTGTGCCAGACAGAGCGAGGGTTACTGGTCTCCCTTTTCTTGGGGAAACTGGCTTTGGTTCTGAATTTTGCTCTGACGCATCCTTATTGGACGCTTTCCCTTCGTTCCCATCGTTTTTGCTGGCAATGGAATCTAAAACAGCCTTCGCCTTTTCGATCTCATTCTCTTCTTCTGGGACATTGAGCTTCATGTAGCGCATTACCTCTACGCCACGTTCCGACTGCGTCCCCTCATGAGCCTCGTCTACCACAATGAAGTCCCAAGGAAAATTCAATATGGCAGTCTTCTCTGTATTTTCTTTATATGACGCGGTTTTCTTCGCCCCTACAAGTTGCGACCCACGCAGATACTGCATGGAGGCAAAAAAGACTAGGTGACCCTCTGGATCAGCTTTTACTTTATTTACCTTTTTATTGAATTCAGAGGAATTTTTAGCTTTTTCATCTCGTCTGTCATACTCGTCATGACCATTGTTCGTAAAGATTTTCAGGAAGTCTTCATACCATCCATCATCTACTACGGGTCGATGAGTAATTATGAGCGTAAATTTATAGCCCATTTCTTTGGCTACCTGCAAAGCGCTCAGTGTCTTGCCAAAACGCATTTTGGCATTCCAAAGAAAACGGGTGCGTTTTTCATTTCTGAAAGCAGCCACAGTTTCTTCAATGGCCTGTTGCTGTTCTGGCCGAAATATGATGCCACGTGCTTTTTTAAGGTTGGCTTCTCCGCATTCTATCTTTTTTGCGGTAATAATGGCTTTCTCTACATCGGCAAGTGAGGCTTTAAACCATTTGTCGCGGTCCCCAACCCGCATAGCGACATACTCATGGTTTTCTTCCATAACGTTGTAGATGTCCTGCAGTTTAATGGACATCAATTCTCCCGTTGCTTCATGCTTGAATGTGCCAAACCAAACCTTAAGTAGTGTTGCATCCGCAGGCAACTCTTCCTTGATGAAGATCTCAAGCACTTTCGGGTTGGCCATAGCCTCTTTTAGTTCATCAGGACTAAGGTACACCAGCCGAGCAGCCACCTTCATGAGACCCGAATGTTTTTCATCAGGAAGCGTGTAGGCGTATATCACGCGGTATGAGTATATCAAATATTGCCTATCCATATTCTATCCTTTTTTATTCTTATTCAAGAGTCTAGTAAATACTATATCTGTATTGTGTTTGTCTTTCTTCAATTTTGAGTCGTGGAATGCTTTCCAGTCGCGAATCTTGGCTGGGTAGCCTCGGTGTTCACCTTTGCCATTTCTGCATGCGGGACAATATTCCGTATCGTCTGCAGGCTCCAATTCAATAAACATTTCTCCAACTTGACCATCATCTCTTTTCTTTCTGCATTCGAGCCAATCGCAGGATGTGGGAATCACATATTTCAGACCATCCATCTGCCAAATGTTCCAGGATATACGATAGGCAAGCCCTTCCACACTGCTACGGAGGATTTCCTTTCCGAACTTTGCCCTATGGTATTCAAAAATAGATATTAATAGGGCTTCCCGTGCCAGTACTATATTATCGCCAATCCACTCGTAACCGTATGTGGCCTCCAGTGCCAATCTCGCCCATTTTCGCCATAGATCTGGAGTATGTACGTTTTCGTTGATAACCCTTAGTTTTCTGTCAAGGATACCGATGCGTTGATTGAGGTTCTCAAACCGTTCTCCTGTCACAGTGTCATAGCGGCTTACGAGGTAGGGGGCTTCCCCACAAGTGATTTCAAGACGGATATCCTTAACATAGTCTCTCCATGTCTTGCCCCTTTGATCTGAAAACTCGATTTTCCCTTCAGTTGGAATCCAAGTGTGGCTACCGTCTTCAAGAGTTACCTCCCGGTTGAATACATTCGGGCGTCCAAACCATGCCTCGTCTATAAGGTTGTTTTGGAGGTTGCAGATCCAGGAGGGAGTGAATACTTCAGCCTTGTCTTTGACTCGGCGATTCTGTTCCTCCCTGGTTTTTGATATGCGAGGTTGAATGATCATGCCGTGTTCTCCTACGATTCGTTCTGGTGTTATTTCATCTTTAAATCCATAACCCTCACCGAGATGAGAGTAGGAATCTGTTGCCCAGATGATATAGTGCCTGTTGCCATCTGCGTCTGTTGGACGTGAATGGTCGAGAAGAAGTTTGCGGAAAGCTTCCGGGTATTTCTCCCAAAGCCAAGTCTCGCTGACATCAATTCTTTTTTCTTCTTCTATCTGGTCTTTAGACTCCATAATGCAAATTTACTATTAATACACTCATTCAATGTGAACTCATTCGTAATTTTTAACTGCCTCCATAAATCTTCCTTTGATCCTCTCTCTAAGGCTTTCAGGACTTAATACTTTCATTTTCTCCCCGTATGACAATATCATCTGCTCAAGTTCGTAATTCGGTCTCACTTCAATCTCTATCTCATATCCATCTTTGTCATGATTTTTCACTTTCTGACTTTCATGAAGCGGCTTTGTCTGTATGTATGGATAAAGTGAATCTGCTACCCAAAGCCGGATCTTCTCCGGCAGGCATTCTATTCGTTTCGTGACTCCTACAATATCAGAAAAATAGCCATCATTGAAGTCGTAATCAGTGTTCTCTATATATGTCAATCCTGTCACGTGTCCTACACTCTCTATCCTGTCAAATGCAAGATGCGATATGGTCTCAAATCCATGCTCTCTTCCAAGCAAAAACCATCGGTTATTATACTCCTTTATATAATATGGATGCAATAATACCTCCTTCACAGATCCTCTCTGAAAACTCTTATAGCCTATGGCCAATACCTGCTTGGAGCAAATGGCTGTCAATAGTTCTGAAAAATGTTCCTTCCCTCTCAAATCTTTACATTCGTCAAACCCAACAACCCTTTTCCCGTCTACATTGATATTAAGCGATAGCTTAAAGCGTTCGATGAAGCTTTGCATCCATTCCATCTGGGGTGTCCCCTCAAAGCGCGACAGTATAGCCATGCATTGAGATAGCTGCGCTAATTCATCGTCGCTGAAAGATAGCTTAAATATTGATGATTCCGGATTTTCGTATGAATAAGTTATATTCCGCCCCGACTTCCTGCTAATTATATTTATCTCCGGATATGTAGAAGCAATATAATCCATATCCTGCCGTATAGTATTCAATGATGTGACTTTGGAATATCCATGAAATACCAATTCATCATTCACGGCATCCATCAGCCCGGAAGTGGAATAACCTCCCCGCCTCAGACATCTGTCAATTACCTTATATCTTATGTCAGAACTCTTAGTGTTAGGCATATCAAATGGCTTTATTCCGCAAAGTTAACAATTTTCCCCGAAAGGTGCAAATCCAATGAGCATATTCGATGTAATTTTGCACTCACAAGGATCAAATCTCCCTCGTTGAAGCTTATGAAAAAAATTTTTTCTCTTATGTTGCTCCTTTTTGCAACTCTCAGTTTCCTCCCATCCTGCTCCAAAGATAAGGATGAGCCGGACGACATTAAATCTCAGATGATCGGAACTTGGGATGCTACCGCCGTCAAATTTGAAGGCGATTCCAACTGGACCGACA
>CAZWJO010000164.1:1573-6254 GCA_964634905.1 uncultured Sangeribacter sp. | reverse complement strand
GCTATATTAAAGTCCTCCGGATAATCATTATAATACCTTATTTTCTTTTTCCTTCTCTTCCGTGGTTTCTTCCAAGGACTTCCGGATATTATTTCTTTATATAGCCGTTCAAGCCTTTCTTCCCTCTGTTCCTTTGTCTTTATCTCACATTCCCATATCCGAATCACTCTCCATCCCTCTAATTCCAAATCAACATTATTCACATAATCCCGAGCCGTGTTCTTCGCAACCTTACCCTTCCAAAATTCAACATTTGTCAACGGCAATCTATAAAGCTTGCAATCCTTATGCCCATGCCAAAAACATCCGTCAACAAAGACCACTACACCATACTTCCTCAAAACAATATCAGGCGAACCCGGAAGCTTCTTAACATTGACACGATAACGCAAACCACGGGAGAAGAGATACTTTCTAACTGTCATCTCAGGCCGAGTATCCCTTCCCTTTATTGCAGCCATACACCGGTGCCGCTCCTCCTTCGTCATCCGATCTGTCATTTTCATTCGTATTTTTCTCCCCAAAATTACAAAAAATCTATAAAAAAGCAAAATTCCAGTTCCATTTCCTTATTAATAATCACTCATTTCTTCCAGTGAGGATGCGGTAGCAGCATATAATATGTTCTTTCTTTTTCCGTTATAAATAATATTACTCAACTTTCGCAGGAGCAAGTCACAATAACCTTTCAACCAGCGAAGCGATAACCTTCTAACCCTCAACTTTCGTTTGCGAAAGTTGAATTATAAGATTAAATATGAAGTCATTCCCACTCCCATTGATACTGTTGGCTATCTTATGCTGGCCCTTGATTGCCATTGCGCAGACTACTCTGACTACATTGCCTGCAAAAGATGCCGTTGCTTACACACCTCTAAAATCCGGACAAAAACAAACTATGATGGGCGGTCTTGCGGTATCTTCTGGCTTTTCTTTAGGCCAGGAATCACAATATCTCATCGCCCCTGAAAAAATAGGTAAGGTCTCATTTCCTCTTAATGGGAAATATTCAAAGCTCACCTTTATGATGGGCCCGATGGCTAATTCCAAGCATATTTCAAATACACCCACCATCATCACTGTGCGTGCCGACGGTAAAAAATTAGTTGATGAAAAATTCTTCGACTTTGATATTTCAAGGCCTTTTGAGATTGACGTGACCGGTGCTCAAGAAGTCACTTTTGATATTCTTTCAGGCGAAGGATATATCGGAATCGGCAAACCTCAATTGTGGACAAATACTCAAAACGCAGTCAAACCAGACTATGATCGCACACCCGCTACGACCAAATTGGAACTTCCAAAAGACCGGTTGCCATACTATTACAACCATGAAAATGTGGTGATTGTCTCCCCGAATGAAAAGATAAAGTCATTTAAGATAAATGGTAAAGAATATAATAATGGTCTTGTCTTAAACATGCGTATGCAGCTTGTAGGAGGCGATTTTGGCTCTGCCATGTACAATCTTAAGGGTCAATATGAAAAGTTAAGTTTCATTGTCGGTGCTCTTGATAATAATGTAAATGCTGAGCAGGGGCAAGGTTATTTGACTATTCAAGCTGATGGACGTACTATATATCAAAAAGACCTCTCGCAACTCGATATGGCTGAGCAAGTGGTGCTTGATGTGACTGGTGTTGATCGTCTTTCTTTTCATTCTTCTCAGAATGAATGGAATCTGAGTGCCGGATTTGCCGACATCACGGCATGGCCCAAAGGACAAGGACCTGCTTTAGGGATCTCCTCCGTCGAAGCTTCTTCTGATCTTAAGGCCCTTCCAGACATAGTGCCTCTGATGAGTACCATTCAACCATTTAATGTCCTCGGTGGTCTAAGCCGTGAGCAAATGTTATTTACAGGCGAAAGTGATTACATCGGATTTGATATGGGAGGAGTGAAATATAATGAGGGTATGATTTTCACTTCCGGCTCCAATTTCCTCCACGATCATATATTCTCTTCTGCATCTTTCGACCTTGGAGGAGAGTTCGACTATATGACATTTGTAACAGGTTTTGTGGATGGTCCGATGAAAGATAGTGAAATCAGTATATATGCTGACGATAATCTTCTTTATTCTGTCCCAATCAAAGTTACAGGTATGCCTACTAAGCATTGGGTGAAACTTGATAAATGTCGTAAACTCACTTTCGACAATCGTAAGGGTGGAGGTAATATCGGTGTAGCTGATGTGGTGCTTTATCGTGGAGACATCAAAGACAATCAGCTCTTTGAGCACAAAGCTCCGGATGCTCCCGACAACGTCTCTCTCTTGCAATATAGCTTGCCATATCTACATTATGTATATGGTCTCAGCGGCCAACAAAATGCGTTGGCATACAATGGTTCTGATATCAGCAAATTCTTCACTACCCGCGACGGTCGTAAGATTAACGATGGTTTTAATCTGAAGACAGGTGTAAGATTCTCTGTGGAGCATGGAGTGCTTAGTGATGAAGGAAATGGGGGAGTGGCTGGTGCTGTTGGGGCTGCTGCTGTTGGTACTTCTTTCGTGGCTGGAGGTGTTGTAGGTGGAGCTGTGGTTGGTTCTACTCTTGCTGGAATGGCTGGATTGATGCTCCTCGCTGCCGGCGGGGAAGCGGAAGATGCTTCCTTCGCTGCTTTCAATACACATGGCGAATATCAGACAGTCACTTTTACGGCTGAATGTATTCGTCCCGCGGATGCCGGTACTCTTTCAGATGGTAATTTCACCGACCGTCAAAATAGACTCCTGATTGGTGCAGACGGTAATGTTGTGGCTGAATTGATGCTTAATGAGAATGATGGTCCCCAGACTTTCACAGTGCCAATCAATGGATGCCAGCAACTGATGTTTTTCATGCCATGCGACAATGGTTCAGGGAATTATCTAATTTATGATGCTACTCTCTCCAAGACTAAGAGTGAGTTAAAACGTCCTGAATCCAGCATTAAGTCGCACCCTATTATAAATGATTTTGTTTGGATTGCCGTTCAGAGTCCCGACGAGTATAAATCTCCAGGAGATTCAGGTGCCGGACGAATAGATAAATATTTGAGAGGTGTGCGACAAGTTTACAATCAAACCATGACAAGTGTTAGAAATCATGATGGATATCCTCGACACGAATTTCATACTTATTATCTTAAAACTTCTGATGGAAAAGTAATCAAGGCCACTGTCGTTTTCGATAATGGAGGAGCGAATGCAGTCCGTGATGCTAAAGGAGTGGCACACGCTCTTGGTGCAAATTATGAGTCTCGGTCAGTAGGTATTTCCTCTCTTGCCAAAGACCTCATGTATGATATGGAAAACCTTGAAAGAATTCAAAAGCAGATAAAAGATCTTAAAGTTGAACAGGTGCAAGCGGCTCTCGATCTCCCTTCTCTGAAGTTAGGTGCCATAAAATACGGCAATGAAATGAAAAAGGCAAAGAAAGTTCTCGACCAGTGTAGTAAGGTTATTGATTCTCACGTGCAAAGCTTGCAGGCTAATTATAATCAACTCCAGTGGTTGCTGAATAATGCCATAAATGTCGAAGGTAAATCATCAAGCGAGCAACTAATATTCTCTCCATTGGCATCTGGAGAAACTCCTCCCGCCAATTACGAACTCCAACTCGTCGAAACCTTCAAATAAATTATAAGGGATGCCCATCTTGTGCAATGCCGTTCAAATAAGCCCGGAGGGCTGACAATCTTGTTAACCCCGAGCGTAGCTCGGGGAGAAATGCTCTCTTTTTTATCAAGCCCCGGAGGGGCGTTACTTATTATTTGAACCGCATTTCCCATCTTGTGCATCCCTTAATCTTTGCTCTATGTGATTTTACTCAGCTGGAAAATGCATTCCATACATCTTCAACCCATTTTCCTTAGCATACTCCATTATCCGTCTGCGAGCCTCCACAGCCCCCTCTGGATCCATATCATATCGTGCACAATACTGGGGATACTTCTCCTGCAGCGCTACTCCATGCATCAAATCCCCTACAATTAAGATTGTATCCTTCTGAAATACTGTGTGTCCCGGCGTATGCCCATAGGCAGCAATACTTATAATCCCTAAATCCAAAGTGTCTCCTGCCTCAAACTCATTCAACTGATCCTTATAAGCTTCCAACACACCGACAGCCTGATCTCTCTTCCCCTCAGCCATGTTACGCCATGCCTCAGCTTCAACTCGATTGACATACACATTTGCACTCTTGAAGACCTTCTCACCATCTTTCATCATACCTCCGATATGATCCCCATGCATGTGTGTGATATAAATTTGGTCGATGCTGTCAGGTGTCAAGCCCATTTCTTCCAATTTACTTTGAAGCTGACTGAATGGTGCTCCCAACCCAGTGTCAAACAAAATATTCTTTCCATCAGTCTGCACAAGGAAGCAGCTCATCGAAGAAGGCACTCCCTCCTCAATACCCAACTCCTTCCATACCGAATCCGGCACCTCCGGAAACAATCCTCGGTCATTGGCCGACGGTCCCGGCTTATCCTCAATCCATGTAATTGTAGCCATACTCTCCTGTTTTTCTGTTTCCGACTCCTTAGCTTGCGACTTACAAGCACCCAACGACATCAGTCCCGCCAACGCCATCATTCCAATCCCCATCAATCTATTCTCTCTCATCATAAATCTCTAATCTTTAATCTCTAATATTTAATATTTAATCTCTAATATTTAATATTTAAT
>CAZWJO010000164.1:0-1473 GCA_964634905.1 uncultured Sangeribacter sp. | reverse complement strand
TTTAATCTCTAATATTTAATATTTAATCTCTAATATTTAATATTTAATAATTGACTTAATGACTCGTGCTGGATTTCCAGCGACAACACTATTTGCTTCTACATCTTTAGTAACGACACTCCCTGCTCCAATCACACAATTATCCCCAATAGTCACCCCCGGCAAAATAGTAGCTCCTCCTCCAATCCAAACACTATTTCCAATTGTAACAGGCTCTGCCCATTCCACACCTGTATTCCGAGACTCAGCATCCAGAGGATGGCAAGCAGTATAAATACTTACATTAGGCCCAATAAAAACATTATCTCCAATCGTCACAGGAGCTTCATCCAAGATTGTCAAATTAAAATTGGCAAAGAAATTATTACCTATATGAATATTGCATCCATAATCGCACCTGAATGGCCGGTTGATATGGAATGTCTCGCCGCATTCGCCTACAATACTACGGAATAAAGTTATACGTTCCTCTTTCTTAGACGGATGCATATTATTGAACTCCCAAAGCTTCTCCCGCGTCACTTCAAGTCGCCGCAAGAACTCCGGATGCACCGCATCATAAATCTCCCCTCCAATCATCTTTCCCCATTCCTCTTCAAATATACTCATAATATAGCTTTTTTAATGGATACGACCTTTATCAGTTCAAAATTAATAATAATTTTTGATAAATCCTAAAAGAAGAGTGGAAAGTATATTATTTGCGCGTAAATTACTAATTATTCTCTCTGTCCTTCTGTTCTTCTGTGCTCCTGTCAAAAACAATGATTTCATGTTTCGTATCTTCTTTTGAGTTGAATTATAGATTCTTAATCTCTTATTATATGATATTCCTCGTCAGAAATCCGCAATAGCAGCGAAGCGCTCGCTCAGCTCATGTCCGCATGCGCACGCCACCGTAGCGAAGCCAAAAAATAAAAAATCCGCGTTCTATCCGCCCCATCAGCGAAATCGCAAGCGCAGCGGCAGCGATCTGCGTTTGAGCCTCCTCTTTCTATATCCATTTCTTACATGCGAAAGTGAGTAATGATTTGTATATCTCAATGATTTTTTATAACTTTGCATTAATCAATTAAAATATTATCACGTTATGATAAAAATGTATGTAATGGAAACCTGCCCCGACTGCGAATACGTAAAGAAGCAGGTGGAAGGTAACCCAAACTTTGAAGTAATCGACATTGGCAGTCACGTCAGAAACCTAAAGGAGTTTCTAAAACTTCGCGACACAAATCCCGCATTCGATGAAGCCAAGGCCGTAGATGACCTCGGCATCCCATGCTATCTGCTTGAAGATGGGACAGTGACTCTCTACTCCAAGGATGTCGGACTTGAACCCAATCCGGAAGCAGAAGGCGCTTCATGTAGCATCGACGGCCGTGGCTGCTGATGAACGCTTAAGTCATTGTGCATTTAGCTTTCATCCCTCATTTTTATTATTTGAATAACAGCGAAATACAATTATGCATTATG
>CAZWJO010000163.1:0-6310 GCA_964634905.1 uncultured Sangeribacter sp. | reverse complement strand
GCATTGTGCTTTTTATTTCAATCTTGTGCGAAGTGGAACCAGTCGAAGTCCACATGGCCGCCGGTCTGCTTCGTTGCGTAATTGAATAGGGCAAACTTCGTCCCCATGAAATGACGCATATAGTCAAACCTCATGGGTATCTCCTGCTCAAAATCATTCCAATCCTCTCCATTCATGCTGTATGCAAACGATGCCATGTCGCGCCCCGGATTGAAATCACCATTCACCCTCAAGAATACATTCTGCTCCTTCTTATTCTTGAATTTCAATGGCACTTCAGCTATCACATTCACATCTACCTTCTCAATATCACGGGGCTGTTTAAATACCGATTTTTCCTCCGTAAGCTGTAGGAAATGCTTTCCTCCTTTCTTTACGACTCGGAGAACCCCGCTGTCGCCATTATATGCTGCCAAGCCGCATATATCACCATCTTTCATGTTTGCTACATCAATCTTAACAGATCCCGTACATTCCGGACCCGACATACGCTGTGTAAGAGTATTCGGCGCTACCTGCATATTATCTACAACTCTCGCTGTCTTCAACCGGAGATGCCCCGGGCGCTCCGTAAGACTCCAAGCCTCGTCAATGGGGTTATGGTTCCATTGCCAATATAGGTTCATTCCATTGCGGGCATGATAACCCCCATCCTCATTGATCGGCAATAGATCAAACTCATCGCTCCCTATGAGTCCCGCTACGTCCGGATGCTTCTTGCTCAGATCCGAAGGAGTACGATAGCGTCTTCTGTCAAGCATAGGGTTGCCGGTAGGATTATCATTTGGATTGTCAGCTATAGCCTCATTGATGACACCTGTGTATTCACCTAACATTGGCCAACCCTCAACCCAAGTCACGGGAAGAGTGCAGGGAACTCGACCTATACCTCCACGGTCTTGGAATATCAAGGCCCACCAATTTTGATCGCTACGCTCATCACCGACAAGGCATCCCTGGCCCACACCTCCGTAAGTTTCAAATGGAGTCTCAAGAATAATTTTCTTTTCGTAAGGACCTTCAATCTTGTCGGAACGATAGCAAACTTCACGGCGCACACGCCCTTCGGCACCCCACTTCATGGAAATCATGCAGATATAATATTTGCCATTATGCTTTATCACGCTACTTCCCTCAAGTAAGGCACCAATTTCATCCGGATCATCACGTCCGTCGACTACCTTTTTGTTAAGGCCTCCTTCCTTTGGATTGAAATTTTCATCAAGTTCTACTACCGTACAACTTCCGCTACCTGTAAAGAGATAGCGTTTGCCATCCTCATCAAAGAAAAGGGATGCATCGTGCATGTGGGGCGGACGCGCCACAAGTTCCCATGGACCCTCAGGCTTCTCTGCTGAGAATACAAATCCCTTTCCCGGAGCACCATTGGCAGTAAACCATACCCAGAACTTCCCCATGTGATAACGGATACTCGAAGCCCACTGTCCTTGTCCATATACGGTCTGTCCGTCGATAAGATCATATCGGTCGCCATCATCAATGCGGTCAAATACATAGCCGATTGTTTCCCAATTCACCATATCTTTCGATTTCATGATTGGTCCGCCGGGCATAAGATGCATGGTAGTGCTGATCATATAATAGTTGTCAGCTACCTTGCAGACACTGATATCCGGCACATCAGCATTGATCACCGGATTCCTGAATGTCTCCCCTCCTATGGCCATCATCGGCAAAATCAAAAGCAAAAGCAATAAGGCAAAAATCTTCTTCATTTTTATGGTAGTTTATGACAAATTTTTCTAAATGCAAAATTACCCATAATCCCCCAAACTTCTCTAAAATTCCCTCCCAAATCCTTTTGCATTAGTTTCCGATACATTCAAATCCGTCCGATTTATATTCAAATCCGTAGCATCTTATGAATGTAGAGCTGTCCCGTAATCAAATTCCTTCTGAGTTCTTCCCAGAATTCAAAAAATAATAGTATTTTTGCAAAGAAATAACAGCGATTATGAAAAGAAATCTAATACCACCCTTCATCCTGACCTCTCTATTGCTGATAGTGGTCTCTTTCCTCTTGCCATCGGTCTGCAATGCAAACGAAGACATCCGGGTCTTTGACTCCTCAAATCCCCTATATGGCTCATTCCGGATAAAAGGAACTCCCATTGTCTATGATGGCAAAGACTTTCCTGTTGTGAAAAATGTAATCTATATGCTTGCCGGCGACATTGCCATGGTAACAGGTGAGACTCCGCAGGTAAAGACTTCTTCCAAACTTCCTAACCATGATGCAATCATAATAGGAACTCTGGGAAAATCAAAACTGATAGATGAACTCGCTTCACTCGGCAAGATTCCTGCCGACAGTATCCGTGGTGGCTGGGAACGATATTTAATTTGTGATGTTAAAGACAAAAAAGGCAAACGACTCCTCGTAATAGCAGGAAGCGACCGTCGCGGAACTGCCTATGGTATCTTTACACTCTCCGAATCGTTGGGTGTAAATCCCTGGGTCTGGTGGGCTGATGTCCCCGTCCCTTTCCGAACCGACGTAAGTGTCAAAGCTGACTATATTTCCACTCCTCCTTCTGTCAAATATAGGGGAATATTCATCAATGATGAAGACTGGGGCATGCTTCCATGGTCTTCAATGGGTCTTGACAAAGACATAAAAGATATTGGTCCAAATACCTACGAGAAAGTGTGCCAGCTTCTTCTTAGGCTAAAAGGAAATATGCTCGCCCCTGCGATGCATTCTTGCACGGGTGCATTCTACTCTCATCCCGAAAGCAAGGTGGTAGCTGATCAATATGGCATCATCATCACTACTTCTCATTGCGAACCAATGCTTTTCAACAATGCAGCGGAGTCGGAATGGAATAAGGATAGGGATGGCATATGGGACTATGGCCTGAATGGAGAAACTATCCGGAAGAAATTTAGCGACCGCCTCGATGAAGCTTCTTCCTACGAAAATCTTTATACAATAGGTATGCGCGGACTTCACGACGAGGCTATGAGCCGCACTCGTCCGTTGGAAGAAAAACTTGACCTCCTGCATCAGGTGATCGATTATCAGCGCGACCTCCTTTCATCAAAATTTAATTGTCCGGCGGAGGAAGTGCCGCAGATTTTCGTGCCTTATAAAGAGACTCTCGATCTTTACCGTAATGGGCTGAAAATCCCCGATGATGTAATAATAGTCTGGCCCGATGACAACTACGGCTATATGAAAGGCCTTTCAAATCCGGAGGAAAGAAAGCGCAAGGGTGGGTCTGGAGTGTATTATCATACCTCTTACTTAGGAACTCCTCACGATTATCTCTGGCTTTGCACCACTCCTCCAGCCCTCATGTATCATGAACTGCGTAAGGCTTATAATACCGGGGCTGACCGGTATTGGCTTCTCAATGTAGGCGACATCAAGCCTGCAGAACTCGATATGCAGACTTTCTTTGAAATGGCATGGGATATTGACAATTTTGACTATTCCAATATCAACGGGCATCAACCGGAATGGCTTGCTTCCATCTTTGGGGAGCAATACAGGGATGATTTCAAGGGAATCTTGGATGAATATTACCGGCTTGCATGGATTCGTAAACCGGAATATATGGGATGGGAGCTTGAATGGGACGACCCTCGGCGTGCCGATACGGGCTCTACGGATTTCTCTTTCAGCAATTATGCAGATGCAATAAAAAGAATTGAGGATTACGCTCGTCTTGCCTCCAAAACTCGCAGGATAATGGATACACTGCCCGATTCCCTGAGTATACCGTTCTTTGAAATGGTGGGCTATCCTGTCCTTGCATCCGAGATGATGAATCGTAAATATCTTTTTGCTCAACTTAATAGTGAGTTTAATGAGGCCGGTGATTATAAGAAAGCAAATTACGCAGCCCGTCTTTCCGAACAGGCTGCCGACAGCATCCGCAGTCTGAATGATGCCTACAATTCACTTTGTGATGGAAAATGGAGAGGTATGATGGATGTAGCTCCTGGATTCTGTGCAAAATATCAGAATGATGCTCATCTCGTCAAGAATCCCGAAGTAGGAGAGGAGTCGTTTATGCTGACTGCTTCGGTAGATCCAAAGGATATTAAATGCCGCACTATCGATCTCCGCAAAATCGTGACGGGCAAATACGCTGATATCATCGAAGGAATAGGCTATGATGGATTCGTACTGAAACTCGGTCATCAGGAAGCAAGGGGAGCAGTAATCCCGGAAGTTGTCTACGAACTTAATGATCTGAAAGGAGATAGCGTGACCCTACAGATATTCCATCTCCCATTCTTCCCGCTCTATGAAGAGGAAAGATGCCGCTTTGGAGTGAGCATGGATGATAGTGAAGAGCAGATATTTGAATATATTCCCGAGGAATGGTCGCAGCAATGGAAGGAGAATGTCCTCCGCAACTCCGCCCTCTCTACCGCCACCCTCCCTTTGTCAACATCTTCTAATACCCACACCCTAAAAATCCGAAGCATAGACCCCGGCGCAATGATCCAGCGAATAGTAATCGACGAAGGCGGCTTCCGTCCCGGCTACGTCGGACCCATTGTAGATAGAGCACTCCGTGCGCGTCATTAAGCGTTCCCTAAAGGGTCATAGTTTTTTGGAAAGTGTAGTTTTTGAGGGTCAAAATCCATTGAAAAGTGTAATTATAAGGCCTATCGGAGGTAATAATATAATAGAACTTTTCGTTATAATGGTGCGGTAAGTCCTAAATTTAAAGACTTACCGCACCATTATAAATTATTAAAAATTAGATATAGTATTTATATTCAGTTGTTTACTAAATGGTGAAATCGCAAATTATTATCGGCAGAAAGAGCGAACAAGCTACCTTGAAAGAATGCCTTGAATCAAACCGTCCTGAGTTTGTCGCGGTATATGGTCGTAGGCGTATCGGTAAAACATTTCTTATAAAGCAATTTTTCAAAAATAAGTTTGATTTTTATTTAACCGGCATTTATGATAGCAATACTTCAGAGATGCTTACTCTCTTTAATATACAACTGATGAAATATTCGGGGAAGAATTGGCCAATGCCTAAGAATTGGATCCAGGCATTCAATCAGCTGGAATCATATCTTTCCTCTCTCAGAAAAAAGAAAGTTATCGTCTTTATTGATGAACTTCCATGGCTTGACACTCCACGCTCTCGCTTTATTCGAGCATTGGAATATTTTTGGAATAGCTGGGGAGACAGCCAACCCAAGCTTAAATTCATAGTATGTGGATCCGCTACTACATGGATGGTCGATAAGCTTCTTGGTGATAAAGGAGGCCTTCATAATAGGGTATCAAGAAGATTATATCTTGCCCCATTTAATCTCCATGACACCGAGAATATGCTTCGGTCAAATGGAATAAAGTGGAATCGCCATCAAATAACAGAATGCTACATGATTATGGGAGGTACGCCCTTCTATCTGGAAAAAATCAACAGGACTCAAAGTCTCCACCAAAATGTTGATAGACTCTTTTTTCATCAAGATGGCGAACTTAGAGAAGAATATGAATTCTTATTCAGGTCCCTATTCAAAGATTCTACCATTTACAAGCGCATAGTGGAATTGCTTGCTGAAAAATCCATTGGTATGACTCGTGATGAAATTATTTCTGCACTTAAGATTTCTGACGGTGGAAAACTCACGGAAGCTCTTAAGAATCTTATACGGTGTGATTTTATTAGGGAATATAAATCCTTTGGTAAAAAAGAAAGAGATCGGCTTTATCAATTATGCGACTTGTTTACTTTGTTCTTTATCAACCAAGTTAAGGATTACCACACCGAAGGCGAGGGATTCTGGCTCTCCAAGGTGAACACGCCTTCAATTAATTCATGGAGTGGATACGCCTTTGAACAGGTTTGCCTTCATCATATCAAGCAAATAAAGGAAGCTCTTGGTATAGCGGGTGTCGCAACAGAAATTTCATCCTGGATAGGAATGGAGGATGGGAAAAAAATTGCACAAATAGATCTCGTGATTGATCGTAAAGACGAAACAATTAATCTTTGCGAGATGAAATTTTCTCGTGAGGAGTACGACATAACTCCATCATATCTAAATAAAATGGTAAATCGCATGGGGGCTTTCCGCTCTTCTACAAAGACAAAGAAAGCCCTTTACATGACGATGGTGACTGTCAACGGTGTCAAACGCAATGCCCAATGGAGCGAAATTCAAAATGAGGTGACGGCCGATCAATTATTCAGAGAATAGAATCATAGACAGTAGATCACGACAGTTCTTTTTTCGGTTCTTTCCCACTTTAATTGAAAATCTCAATAGCTTCGCATCCGCAACCCTTCCGTGTAGCGGCGAAGCC
>CAZWJO010000162.1:5045-6535 GCA_964634905.1 uncultured Sangeribacter sp. | reverse complement strand
GATCCTGACCCACTCAAATATAAGGCAGCCAAATTTCTTATCGAGAATATGCCATATCATTATTCTTTTGAGGGAAAGGGTATGGAGCAATATGATTCTGCATATCTTGCGATGGCAGATGAACCAATTCAATTCCGCGACAGTGTATTCCAGCAATTGATGGAAAATGTTGATAGCAAGGCTATGACAGCAATACCTGATATTTGTTCGCTAAAGTCTGATTATCTGATAAAAATGATTGATGATGTTTGCGATGTATGGGGAGCATCTACATGGCACAAAGATTATGATGAGTCAATATTCTTTGACTATGTTTTGCCTTATCGCATATTGACAGAGCAAGTCAGTGATTGGAGAGAGTTAGTAAAAACAGAGTATCCCACTCTAAATTCAAATGATGTCCGCAGCAAGCGGGGTGTTGAATTTGAGGCTGAACAAGAAGAAATCACGAATGCTGAGATCATATCTACCGAGAGCGCTTCAAAAGGAGAAATGGTAGTTCTTGACAAGCAACATTCATCTGTAAGTTTCACAGTAAATTCGCCTCTGCCTTCTAAAAAGAGTTTATTCCTGCGTTACACATCTGATGCAAAAGATCCCGAAGTCAAAATCATTGTAAATGGTAAGTTGATAAGCAATAAGCATATTGATCCTACAAATACCATGAAAGTATTTCGTGATTCAAGAACAGGGGTGGACATTGAATTGAAAGGTGGCGAAAATGAGATAGTAATCGAACACAGTAAAGGAATTGTTGGTCTTGATTATATCAGACTTTCAGCAGTCGAACCTTTCGATTCATCCAAAGCTGAAGATTTCTCTAACAACATTTATCGCATCAAGAACAAAGGTTCAGGCAACTATATAGCATTCGACACCTTAAGTCAGACTGCACTAAGTGACATCACTCTTCGCTCAACTGAGAAGAATGACAGCTGCACCATGGTGCGCCTTGACAACAGAGGAAATGGCAGTTGGAGCATCTCGCCAGCAATGGCAGATACCATTGATTACTGTCTTGAAGTTAAGTATTGTAGTCTTAATGAAAATGCCACCATCAGTCGATATAATTTCTTCAACGGCAATCATCAGAAATGGATCTTTTTCCCTTTGGGAGATGGACAATATCGCATAATGAGTAAGGACAGCGGTCTTTTCCTCGAATCATCCAGTGATGAGGAAGGAAATGAAAGAATTATCCAGACCTCTTATTCAGGAAATGAAAGCCAAAAATGGGAACTTGAGAATTGTGGCAATAATAATACTCCGTACGAACTCTATACTTTCGGGAGTGCAATTGCAGAGGCTCTTAAAGTATATGATGTAACTAACCAGTTTGAATGGCATGCATTCAAAGGCAATGTACCTCCAAAAGCATCATCTTTGCTTAAAGGAAAATCAGGAAATTGTCGGGATGAGGCAAGTTTTACTGTTTATCTGTGCCGATATCTTGGTATTCCTGCGGCTGTTGACTTTACTCCTAACTGGGG
>CAZWJO010000162.1:0-4945 GCA_964634905.1 uncultured Sangeribacter sp. | reverse complement strand
TACATATGTGTCTTTGATAATAGCAAATGGGTTCCTGTACACTATGGAACTATTAAGAAAGGGAAAGTTACCTTCACATCAATGGGAAGGAATATAATGTACTTGGCTGGCACTTATTCCAATGGGGAAATAGTTCCATTTGGCTCACCCTTTCTGATTGAAGAAGATGGAAATGTCAAGGATATTGAAGCGAACGAGAAATCACAACAACAAATGACGATATTACGCAAATATCCATTTTTCGGCAGACATGATCATTTCAACAACCGGATGTCAGGAGGGCGTTTTCAGGGATCTAATGTCGCAGATTTCTCAAACATAACAGATCTTTGTATCCATGAGGGTCTTACGGATGGTAACTGGTATGAGGTAGAGATTGACGATGACACTGCTTACCGATATGCTCGATATATCGGTCCGAACGGATCATACTGCAATGTTAACGAAATTGAGTTTTTTTCTCCAGAAGGAATTAAACTTACGGGTGAAATTATTGGATCGCAAGGAATTCCAGGAAAGACTAAAGAAAAAGTATTTGATGGAGACATTTTAACTGGGTTTCACGGCGAAAGTCCGGATGGCCATTGGATCGGATTGAAATTCAACAAGCCAACACGCATTGAAAAGATTCGTTATATCCCTCGGAATGATGGGAACTGCATCGAAATCGGAGATGAATATGATCTTCTTTACTGGCATCAAAATGGGTGGACTTCATTAGGTAAGAAAAAGGCAACGGAAAATAAGCTGGTATATGATGAAGTACCATCAGGAGGACTATACATAATCAGAAATCTTACTAAAGGATGTGAAGAACGAATTTTCACTTATGACGAAGGAAAGCAGGTTTGGTGGTAACTAATTTTTTAATTAAAATCTTATTAGAATGAGTTAGAGTAATATTAATTTGAAAGGTCAAACCCTTTTTTCAGTTGAAATGATAAACACTGAATAAATAAAAGAAGTAAAAATGAAATAAATTACAGATGAGAAAAATAAACTGTTATCTTTAAGTGCGCTTCTTGCAATTGTATTGTATGTTGCCTATCTTCATCAAAAGCCCACTTATGTTTCTAATTTAGAGCAAGAAAATGTAGAAGCTCTAACTTTAGATTTTGGAGAACTGCTTGACCCTATAATAAATTGGGATAGATTGGACTACGATTGTGTCCCGGCATACTGCCTTTGCGGTTTTGTAATAAAAATTCCAAGCAATGTTGCTAACAACGTAGGGAAGGGCAAAGGAACAGTGGCACATTCATGGGAATGTAAAGGATGTAACGGTGAAAATTGTATTATTGTGCCGAATAATTAGTTCTTATGAAAACATCAATTATATTATTGATTGCAATGTTTGCCATAGTATCGTGTGGAGACATAAACAAAAATATAAGTCAGGGGCATCCAAGCGTTGTCCCTGACGCAACTGATTCCAGATTCGTTACATGGACTAACTTTCAGAATTATCAGAGCGACGATTTTTTGTCTACAGAATTTGATGAATTGAAATATATAGTGCTTGATAATACCACCGAGGCACTTATAGCAGGGATAGATCAAATCCATATAACTGACAGTATAATAACAGTATCAGATAACAATTTAAGCGGGAAAACCGTTCAATTTGATTATCACGGCAATTTTGTTCGTCAGATTGGCTCAAAAGGAAAAGCAGAAGGAGAATATTTGACTCTCGGTTGTATGACTGTACTTGATTCAGGAGAAATATGGATTGCAGATAGAGGTTCAAGACGAATTATTGTATATGACTCTGTAGGTAAGTTCAAAAGAGAAATAACGGATATAACAGCGCCTTCACAAATGGTCGTCAAGGACTCAACTCTCATATGTAGTTATCCTGGATATTTTGAAGATATGCCTTTTAGATTAAAATGGTTTGATTTAAATGGTCAAGAAAAAAATACAGGTTTGCCTTACAATACACCACACCAAATTGCAGCTGGAAACTTACATAAATCCAATGAGGGTGAAATTCTATATAGCTGCCTATTCAATGATACTATATATAATATCGGCATTAATAGCATAGTTCCTGAGGTCAAAATGAATATTAATGACCAAAAAGCAACTATGGATTTCCTAAGTCAAACATCAAAATTGAATCCAACTGAATTTCAAAAGGAACTATTTAAATCTAATGATATTATAAACTATCTTGATTTTGTAAAATGCAATGGGAAGTGGATTGTGAGGTGGCAGAAAGGATATAATTTCACCATGTCAGTCATCTCAGATAATGGAAGCACTAAGAAAAATTATAAAATTGCGGAATTAAATAAGGCAAACAATAAACATACAGAAATATTTATTCCAGAATGGTTCATGGGATATAATGGAGGATACCTAATAGGATACATGGATCCTATGGCGATCGAGTATCTAACGCCTGAAATGAAAGAAATTTACTTGAATAACATAATGAAAGGTTCCGTAAAGCCTATCACTGACAAAAACGACATACTTGCTTCTCAAAACTTGATTTTAACATTTTATCGACTTAAATCAGCTAACGATATTGCTGAATAAATACAGGATGTCTTAAAAAATAGAAAGAATAAAGATTATATGAATTCAAAGAAATACACAAAGACTTTGATAGCTCCAGCTTTTGTGTTTACAATCATTGTCATCCTGACTGTTTACTGGATTTCTAAAGCACCTAAAAGAGCCTTGGAAAAACAAATAATAGCAATGCAAGGGATGCCTGTCAATCTTCACATGGAAAATGTTCTATCAATTATTGGAGGAATAGATTCTACTTATGTTCCTTTGCATGATAAGAAACTCATAGTATTTGTTGATAGCACATCTTGCACAGGTTGCTTCATTGGGAAATTGATAGAGTATTTTGATCTTAATGACACTCTAAAGTCTAAATCAGCGCAGCTGGTAGTTATTTTAGATCCAAAAGAGGATCATCGCGATGATATAATAGAACGGTTACATCATGAAAAATTCCCTTTTTGGTGTATTGTAGACTCCATAGGAGAATTTATTAAGAAAAATCCGGATATTCCAGACAATCTTCTCTTACATACATTTACACTTGATGAAGATAACAAAATTATACTTGTAGGTGATCCTTCAAGAAATCAAAACATTCGACATCTATTATTGAAAGTGATTAAGGAATAAAGAAAGAGATAATGCTCATGGCTCTTATCATCAATAAAATACTAATAATCAGTAAAAGGTTAGTTATTCTGTTACTAATCTCTACTCTGGTGTGTTATGGGTTCTGGTTCTTTAGTAGAATTTTTCTTTTTGACCAATTCATAACTCCAACTGAATCAATGATTCCGACATTATTGACAGGTGATCGTATTATCGTGGACAAGAGAGTATTCGGAGCTCGGATTTATTCTGATTTTAACTTTGATAAGAATGGCAGTGACCTTAATAGTTGGCGGACTCGAGGGATGAGGGAAATTAGTTACAATGACATTGTGGTGTTCAATTTCCCTCACCATGACGGCAAGATCAATTTCGTGATCAACAACGTCTATGCCAAGAGATGTGTCGGAGTGCCTGGAGACACAATATCAATACTAAATGGACATTTCCGAAATAATAATTACAAATCTGCAATAGGTGTGGAAGAGTGTCAGAATCAATTTGCTCAAATGCCAGACAGTATCTTTCCGAGTTTTGTGCTGAATTCAATGCCATGGGATGGGCATCTGCCATGGACAATAAAGAATTTCGGGCCTCTTTATCTTCCCCGAAAAGGTGATTATGTTCGGCTATCGGCAAAGGAAGGATGTCTATATCGAATGCTCCTCGAATGGGAAACCGGGAAGTCTATCTCATTTGATTGGGAAAAGGATTCGGTTTATGCGAATGGTAAGCCATTGGAAAGCCATGTATTCACACACGGATACTATTTCATGTGTGGCGACAATGTCAGCAACTCCAATGATTCCCGATATTGGGGACTGGTCCCGGAGGAATATATAGTGGGGGTAGTTTCAAGGATTTCTTATTCAATTGACCCGAAGACTGGGAAATATCGAAAAGATCGAATTCTTAAGAAACCGATATAAAAAAATGATTAGGCAAAAGATAGAAGAAATATCAAGCCGTGTGATTGGCACTGTAAGAGGGATCCATGTTGATACTTGGATTGCTTTTGTCTGTGTCATATCCTTTCTTACCATATCCGTTATGCCTATATGGGTCGGTAGATCCGAATCGGAAATCTATCTTTGCTTTTTAATCCCAACTATTGTATTCTTAGGATTTCTGTCGATTTTCATCAGAAATGTTTCACTGCGTTTTTCTTGGATAGATGGAGTTGTATTAGGATGGTATGCTTATGCAATGTGTAGATTTTGGTTTGATGCTACATATTCGGCTGGAGGATTCGCCATACGGGCTACACTGATGTGTATGCTTTATGTTGGTATGAGAATTTTGCTTTCTGGATGTCGTTTGTCAGGAACTGTAATCGCTTTTCTCATAATTATTTTTGCTGTTATTGAAGCATTTATGGGATATTCACAGATAATCTCAGGTGCGAGCCGGCATCATCTGTATCCTGTCACAGGGTCTTTCCTCAATCCGGGTCCATACTCTGCATATCTTGCTATGGGAATAGCATGTTTATGCGGATTAAGGAAATTTAACGATATCAGTTATATATTGCTTATTTTACTTGCATTGCCTTTGACATTGACAATGAGCAGAGCGGCCTATTTAGCGGTTTTTGTGTGTTTGTTGATAATTTTTCATGACAAAATCAAAGGATGGAAGCAATGGGGAATAGTTATAACTGTGGCTCTGATATGTGTTGTAGTCTTTTATTTCTTGAAGTCAGGCTCGGCTGATGGAAGAGGTATCATCAATTATATCGGTATTCATTGCTTCCTCGACAAACCTCTTTGGGGCAATGGGATCGGAAGTTTTTTCCATCAATATGCTCAAA
>CAZWJO010000161.1:0-6653 GCA_964634905.1 uncultured Sangeribacter sp. | reverse complement strand
GGCTGATTTTCATTATATGAATTGGCCGATTCCTGATATCAACATTGGCTGATTTCTGATATCAACATAGACCGATTTACATTGTTAGGATTGACCGGTATGGAAGCAGGCCGATTTCAAATAATGCCACCTACGTCTGCGACCGCCACCACGGCATTCACTTCCTCCGCTTGTGAAAACGATTTTCACATTATTTGAAGAATATATTCACACTTTGCTTATTTGATTATCAATTATTATATGTAATTTTGCAATTGGATAAAAGATATTTTGAAATTTTACCATAAATATCCTATATCTAATTCATCTAATACTTATTTTTAACTCAGCTTTCGCATCCGAAAGCATAACAAACAAAAAATTATGGCAAAAACGTATACATGCGGTATGTATATTGCGGCTCGCTACCCGGCCGATGTGGTCATCCCGGATGGTTATACCAAAATTGAAGATGGGGCATTTATGGATTGGGGTCGCAAGTCACTAAAAAACGTCATTCTTCCGAATAGTGTTAAGGTGATAGGAGAGAATGCTTTCAACGGATGCAAGTCACTAAAAAGCGTCACTATTCCGAATAATATTGACACTATTCCGAATAGTATTGACACTATTCCGAATAGTAAAAATGTGATAGGAGCGCAAGCTTTCATGGAATGCAAGTCCCTTAAAAATGTCACTATCCCGGATGGTGTTACTAAAATCTGTCGATACGCATTCTCGGGTTGCTCCTCCCTCAAAACTATCACGATTCCGAAGAGTGTAGCAGAAATCGATTGTTGGGCATTTCTTGATTGCACCTCTCTCCAAAGCGTCACTATCTTAAACCCAATGATTAAGATAGATCGATATGCTTTTGACCGATGTTCTGCTCTTACAGAAGTCAATCTGCCCGAGGGCCTTACCTGGAGTAGGATTAAAGATAAATTTTCGGAGACTCCCTGGGGCAAAAACAATCCTGTTTCAGAAGAGAAACAAAAAGAGGAGGCATTAATTGCTGCATCGAAAAGTGAAATCATGAAGCAGGCTCTCCACGAAGTTGCGCCTGAATCAGAATTTAAGGAAGAGCATTCCGACGCAATGTCTATTACTCTAAGTATGTATCTTATGGAGGGAATAAAATTGAATGTCTCCTTGATTCTTCCTGAAGCGCCTGAAGAGGTTAAGCAATTTGCTTCGTCTCTGGCCGTAGACGTGAAGGAATTGATCGAATTGTTTTCCAAATTTTTTATTGGAAAACCTAATGACTTTGGCGTAGTGTCAATTTCTGGACAGGAAAATGCTCTTACGATATCTGTAAAAATGACTTCCGGATATACGGTAGGTAAAAATTTCATCTACATGGATATCAAGGAGGGTGATGTCAAAAAGTTTCTTTCTTCAGTGCCGGCGATTATTGAAAAGCTTGATAACTGGGATGGTGTGAAGGGCACTTTCAATATCTCAATTCAAAATCCTATGAAACCTCGCTATCATGTTCATGTGGAAAAATTCAGCCAGGCTCCTTCAACTCTAAAAATTATAGACTGCATCGATGCCTTCTCTTTTGCATGTTGTAATAATTGCGATAACATTGAGACTGTCATCATCCCCCGTAAATTACTCCTGGATCTGGATGTTTTCTCGAATTGCAAGTCGCTAAAAGATATCCACATAGTATAATAAATCCAGAAAGGTAAGAATTTTTTTGAAATTTGAACCAAACTTTTCTATTAATAACTCAACTTTCGCTTGCGAAAGTTGAGTTATTTTAATGCATCATCTCGTAAATTACTTATAAAATGAAAGAAATAGTACTTGTATTCATCAACTTAAGAAAAGCAAAGGATAAATATAGCGATAAAGATATCTCGAGAATTGTCCGCCTGAGTTTTAATCATGCAGATTATGAAGTCCGAATTTTTGACTATCCCCATTGTCAACACTTCTTCGACCTCAGCCATGTCTGGGCTGAGGTGCGCAATCCAATTCTTATTGGATATAAGGAAGGCGCTAATTACATTGAGGGCATAAAAAACTATAGCCGTAAGTATCTCATCTGCCCTATAGTATATGAGAATGGTTATGGCAGGCCTCATATTCCTGATGACTATGATCAAGCAAATACCGACTGTATTTTCGGCTCTGACAAAAGAAGTCTATCATCTGCCGAAATTTATACACAATATTATCAAAGTGTCAATTATCCGGGTGTGGAAGGCGACCTGAGTTTTGAAAAGGGAATGGAAAGCGTACGCATACTCGATGAAGTCTACAGAATGCCCACTTTGGATTTATGAGACGGACTCAAAAAACTAAAGCTATGAATAAATTTCATAAGTCTCTTATTTATCGTTTCTTGAATCAAAGGGGTGGGAGGAGGCATTATTTATTTGATCTTGTAGATCGCACTTCAGATCAAGCCACTTTCCATCTCCGCGACAAAGGAAACGAAGATCTCATTGAGGCTAAAATAAATCTGGATAAGTCTTCCTATATCCCAGTAGAAATAGCCAAATTCATTTACAAGGGCATGGAATTCCAACTTAGGGCTGACTTCTATGTGGGCGAAAGCCATCACAACTCAGTTAATAATCAAGCTAAAATGCCCGATGACATGCAGTTGGATGCTTATTCCTCATGCGAAATTGTGAAGCAGGCTCTCAATGAAGTCGCACCCCAATCAGCAATTACGGTGGTCAAATCAGACTCTTTGCCTATTTTGCTCAAAATTAATATTATGGAGGGAATCAAACTGATTCTCTCCATCTCAATGCCAAATACTCTGGAAAAAGCGAAGTTATTTGCATCTTATATCTCTTCCAATGTAAAGGAGATAATCAATTTCTTTTTCAATCTGTTTGACGACAACAGCAAAGAAACTGGCAAATTGTCGATTACAGGCACTGAAAATGATTTGGTGATATCTATGAAAATTAATTCTATTCCAACTAAAGGTGGAAATTTTGTTGATTTGAATGTCAAAAATGTAAAACTATGGATGTTCCTGGAAAGAGTGTCCATTCTCACGAGCAATATTGAAAAGTTTGATAGTAGGGGAGCGGTAAAAGAAAAAATCGGTTTCTCTCTTTCCGATTCAGGGGGGAATTTTGGTCCTCTGCTCATCATTCGACCCTCAAAATGCGACAGACAATAAAAATATTTTGAAATTTGAGACGGAAATAACTATACTATGAAAGCATAAACGAAAAAGTTTCAAAATTATGAATAGATATTATCATTCTCCGAAATATCAACGAAAAATGCAAGAGGACAAGCTTAAAGCCCTCTATCGTCATTGCTCCCTTAACGCTTCCGAAATTAAACCTGGCAAAGAATGCGGCTGCTTCTTCTGCTTGCGTATCTTTCCTGCAGATGAAATTGTAGAATTTGTCGATGACGATCAAACTGCTCTATGCCCCTATTGCGACATTGATTCTGTGATAGTTGACGGCCCTGACGTAGAAATATCCAAAGAAATCCTCGCAGAGCTCAATAAAAGATATTTCGGAATCACGATATAATGACATGGAAGAAATAAGAAAGGATTTAAACGAACGGTTTAGAGAACTTGAAGAAGAACTCTTTGAGAAAGTTTTGAAAATAACTAATCATCTTCGGCAGGCCATTGCAAATGGAATGGTGGAATATCGGAATTTTGATATAGATGGTCAAATATATATTGAGCCGGATGATGACGTGCCAGACGATGTGATGGACCGGTTTATGGATCTACAACGCCGTGAGTATAGTGTGGCTTTTGCTTCGGAGGATAAAGACGATCAATGGTACTATGATTTCTGGGAGCACACACGTAAGTTCGATTTCAAATATTTTGATCATCCCGAGAATTATCCTGAAGACTACAGCCCGTTGACCAGAGCCTATGAAAATATCCTCATTGACGCCTTGATCCATGATAGGCTTAAAGAATCAGACTTAATGTATATTAAGCCAGGAAATATTTACTCGGAAATAGTCATCCATATCTGAAATTTAAAACTTCCAGCATAGTCAAGTGAATACTCCGTATTTTAGCTCTCAAGCTGGTTGAATAAGTCATCCACACTATTTGCATGATATACCCTTCCTTCTTTTACGTCATCCAAGTCAATAAATTCCAACTATAAGATAATGAAAACATTTAATGAATTCTTAAGAGAATTAGAAGATAAAAAGGTAACTGAAGTATTAGATTATAATTTGTCAGAACAAGATATGATCGTAGAAATGGCAAATCTTTCTAAAGAAGAAACAGATTTACCAATGATTGTTTGGATAGGACCAAACCTTGCAACTCGACAAAATAAGCCCAGAATAAAATTTAACAATTCTAATAGTGATAGAACTTCGGTAGGTGAGTTGATTCCTATTTCTATAGATCCAGAAAATCCTAAAATATTGATAAAACAAAAAAACTCTAATTTTAAACTTAAAATATCAAATAAAGACTTAGAAGATCTGAAAAAATGGATTGTAAGAAATTATGAAGAATTAATGAAAGTTTGGAATGATATTCAAACTCCTACTCAATTTGCCCATAAAATGGTAAAACTTTCTCAAATTAATGATTAAAAACATAGAGTTTTGCTCATTTATATAATGAAAACATCCATCAATAGAAATATCTATAGTAATGAAGAGAATTTATCATTCCCCGAAGTATCGACGAAAAAAGCAAGAGAACAAGCTTAAAGCCCTTCATAGTCATTGCTCCCTTAACGCTTCCGAAATCAAACCTGGCAAGGAATGTGGCTGCTTCTTCTGCTTGCGTATCTTTCCATCAGATGAGATTGTAGAATTTGTCGATGACAATCAAACTGCTCTATGCCCTTATTGTGGCATTGATTCTGTGATAGTAGACGGCCCAGACGTAGAAATATCCAAAGAAATTCTCGCAGAGCTAAATAAAAAATATTTCGGATTTACGAGTTAGAGTCCATCTCATATTTATGAGATGGACTCTAACAATCTTCTTCTATTAGCACGTCCCCGATGGTGCGGGTCTTTGATGAGAAAGATGCTCCAATTTTGAAGATTTTTCTTTGGTCGGTCTGATATTTCTGTGCATAATGCTTCTCATTGATCTGGCCCAAAGCCTCACGAGCAGAACCATCATATTTCAATTCGATGATGTAAACATATTTGGGAGTCTCAATCGTTAGGTCAATGCGGCCATGAGAAGTGCGATCCTCCACCTTTGCATTTGCACCGATTAGAGTGAGAAGCACATAGAAAGCATTCTGGAAATTATTCTCATCTTCCATCTTCATTTCGTATGAAATCCCGGCAAAGAATGCTTCAATGGTCTTCATCAATTTCTCAGGTTGTCCTAATCGTATGCTCGCTATGAGATCTCGAATTTTCCCTTCAACAGTGCCTCTGCGCGTCGTGACATATAATGGCAGTAAGACACGCGAGAGGTCATCTTTCACTTCATTGTTTGGAATGCCAAGTTGCACCATTCCAGTTGAAGGATCAGCGTCTTTTATGGTGAGATAGCCTGTCTGGTATAGAAGAGCAATCGGATCAGCATTCTTCAAATCAAGGCCAGAGAGAGATGACATATCACACTGAGTATTCAAAATTTCTTCCAAATCAGCATCTATGTTGCGCAGACATTCCGCAATAACAGTAGCACTCCCCGTCATGCTCCAATAATTTGCTATCATCCTTTTTGAAAGGCAATTCAGCAGCGACCAAGGATTATAAATGTCGCTTCCTTCTTCTGCAAAGCGATACCCGTCGTAGTTAAGTTTCAGAAGATGCTTGATTTCTTCGAAAGAGACTCCTAACTTTGAGGCAAAGTCAGATATTCCTTCCTGAAAATATTGATTGAGTTCCTTTTCAGTGATGCCGCAAACGTCAGCAAATTCATTGTCGAAAGTAATGTCATTCAGATTATTGAGGTCGGAGAATACACTAAGTTTGCTGAATCGGCTGACTCCCGTAAGGAATACAAGCTTGATATGCTCTGCAGAGCTTTTGAAGTTGGAATATATAGAAGCAAGTTTTTTGCGATAATGCTCAAATTTATCATCCTCGTTGAGATTCCCTACAAGAGGTTTGTCATATTCATCTACAAGAATCACAACCTGCTTTCCTGTCTTACGATGAGCAGCTTCTAAAATACTTGCGAACCTCTGGGATATACCATTATCTTTGATATTGACACCATATGTTTCCTCCCAATTTCTAAATAGTCTGTCGAGCACACCATCAAGCATCCCAATGTCTGCATATCTATCAGTGTTCAAATCTATTCGTAGCACTGGATATGGCTCCCAATCCCAATTCGTAGAGTCAATGTATAGTCCTTTAAAAAGTTCTCGTTCCCCCTTATAAAAATATTCAAGAGTAGACAAGAAAAGACTCTTCCCAAACCGGCGTGGACGTGCCAAGAAGTAATAACGGCTACTACTTCTTGCTATCTTTTCTACGAAAACAGTCTTGTCGACATAATACGCATTATCTTTACGAATTTCTCTGAAATTCTGTTGCCCTATGGGATATCTATTTACCATACATTATATTTTTTGCAAATATAATGAATTCTCATCAAATTTACAAATGTATAAATCCCCGAAATATAAAATTTAATCTAACTTCGCTTATCAATCTCAAAATTCTAAATTCTAAATTCTAAATTTTCAATTATTTTTATTAATTTTGCAGTT
>CAZWJO010000160.1:0-6666 GCA_964634905.1 uncultured Sangeribacter sp. | reverse complement strand
GCGACGTGATGAACGAGTCACCCTCACCTATCGACCAGGCACAGCTTGACGAACTTGACCTGATGCTCAAGCCGGCAAAAAGTGAAGAGTGAATAGTTTTTCAGAGATCTCTTAGCTCTCAATAGAACTCATGCAACTCTGAAAAACTCAATTCTCAATTCTCAATTCTCAATTATAAAGTGATAAAGGTAAAGGAAATAGCAAAAGCAATCGAAGACTTCGCCCCTCTCAGCCTAAAGGAAGATTGGGATAATCCCGGTCTTCAGGTTGGGGATCCTGAAATGGAAGTGACCGGAGTGCTTCTCTGCCTCGATGTGACGGAAGACATTCTCCGTGAAGCCAAGAAGCGTGACTGCAATATGATTGTCAGCCACCACCCTCTTATTTTCGGAGGACTTAAACGCCTTACCGGTGCCACTCCTACAGAAAGGATTGCAGCCGGAGCGCTTCGCGACAACATAGCAATATACTCAGCCCATACCAATCTTGACTCAGCATTTGAAGGAGTGAGCTATGAGATGGCTCACATGCTTGGGATGAAGGATTGCCGTCCTCTCGAGAAAAATGCATCAGGAGATGGCACTCAAGGACTTGGAGTGGTCGGTATGGTCTCCCCTACTCCAAAACTCGAATTCCTAAGAAAGGTCAAGGAGACATTTGAAGTGAAAGATCTACGCTATTCAGCTCAGACACCCAGGATAGTAGTGAGGAAAGTTGCTCTATGCGGAGGATCTGGCGGAAGCCTTATCAAGAATGCACTTCGAGCGGGTGCAGACGTATATATCTGCGGCGACCTGAAGTATCATGACTTCACCTCCTACGGATCCGACATCCTGCTTGCCGATATCGGACACTTTGAGAGCGAACTATGCAGCCGTAAGATTTTGAGCCGCGCCATACGCACAGCTTATCCCAACTGCGTGATCTACTTCTCCGAATCTGAGAAAAGCCCAATAGGAGTAATGCATAATTCATAATGCATAATGCATAATTGTTTGCAGATGCATTATTTCTAAATTCTAATTCTAAATTCTAAATTAAATAAATGGCTACTGATAAGAAAAACGACAAAGAACGCTCAGTTGAAGAGCGTCTCACCGCCCTCTATCGTCTGCAGACTTGTCTGTCTGAGGTAGACCGCATCAAGAGCGTTCGTGGCGAACTTCCTCTTGAGGTGAAAGACCTTGAAGACGACATCATACGTCTTCAGACCCGTATACAGAACTATCAGGACGAAATCAACCGTCATGAAGATCTGATTAAAGTGAAGAAAAACGATATCATGATGCGCAAGGATAAGATCGCTCGCTATGATGAGCAGATCAACAATGTGCGCAACAACCGTGAGTTTGCTTTCCTTGAGAAAGAAAAGGAATTCGAAAATCTTGAAATCGAGCTCGCTGAAAAAAATATCCGCGACGCTCAGCACAAGATCAATGACAAGCAGGAAGAGATTGTAAAGACTCAAGAAGAACTCACCGACCGTGAACACAATCTTGAGGATAAGAAGAAAGAACTCGAGGATATCATTTCAGAGACCAAGCAGGAGGAAGAAAAGCTTCTTATGCAAGCAAAGGAACTCGAGACAAAAATCGACGACTATACCCTCAATGCATTTAAGCGTATCCGCAAAAACGCCCGTAATGGTCTTGGCATCGTAAGCGTACAGCGTAATGCATGCGGTGGCTGCTTCAACCGTATTCCGCCTCAGCGTCAGCTTGAAATCAAGATGCATAAGAAGGTTATTGTCTGCGAATATTGCGGACGTATCCTTATTGATGGTGTTCTTGCCGGAGTAGAAGAAGTTGTGACCGAACAGCCTACAACCGGACGCCGTCGCTCACGCCGCGCTTCTTCTAATAATTCATAATGCATAATGCAAAATTGATTGCCGAAAAATTTGTAGAAATGTTTGGCTCGAGTAAGGCCGTTCAATTAAAAGTAATGCCCCTCCGGGGCTTGATAAAGAGGAGGGCATATTTCCCACGAGCTTACGCTCGGGGTTAACAAGACTGGCAGCCCGCCAGGCTTATTTGAGCCGTGCGTCCCAACAAGGAGGTCTATGTAGATCTAAATAATCTTTGATAAAATTATGGGAAGATTTAGAAGATATTTATTAGTTGGAATTGTGGTTTTGGGCTTCTTTTCATCTGCTCTTGCCGACCAGCGTCTGGAGTTTATGTGGGGGCATCAGACAACAAGATGCACCTACCTGTCACCTCTTACCTATACCGGTCCCGGCTATGGGCTTTCTTATGAATGGCGGCATGCTGCTTGGCACGAAAGGACTGTAGGGATGCAAGCTCGTGCAGATTTCAACTATGGATATCTTCTGAATCCGGCCAAAAATGCTCGTATGTACGACCTTACTCTCAATGTAGAGTGGGGAGTAGAAAGACTATGGAGCTATCCTTCAGGCTTTAACTTTTCATTAGGAGCCACAGTCGGTGGCGACGGAGGCATTATCTATCTACCACGTAATGGAAACAATCCGGCTCAAGGCCTGATGTGGGCTGGGGCAACTCTCACTGCGAGTGGAGAATACACTAAAATCAAACTTTGCGGAAAGCCACTCCATATCAGTGAAAGCATAGAAATTCCTTCTATAGGAGCTTTCTTTTGTCCGCAATATGGCGAGACATACTATGAGATTTACTTAGGCAACCATTCCGGTTTGGCACATTTCGGGTGGTGGGGTAATCGCCCTCAAATCAAAAGTCGATTAAGAGCCGACTGGCAGCTCGGCAAATATGCGTTGACACTCGGATTCGACTATCGCTTCCAGGGACTCGAATGCAATGACATCACAACTCGTCTCGCCCAATGCTCAGGAATAATCGGCATCCGCTTTTGAGGACAAAAATAATATTTCGGCTAAAATAAAAGGCTTATCTGGAAGCAGATAAGCCTTTTACTTGTGCGCCCGGGGGGACTCGAACCCCCACGTCGTTAGACACTAGATCCTAAGTCTAGCGCGGCTACCAATTACGCCACAAGCGCTATTCTGACTGCAAAATTAATAAAAAATTTTTAAATACCAAAATTTTCTATAAAAATTTGTTTATTTTTCAATCGTTTTTAGTAGAGACGCAATAGCCGTGCAATGTGGTTCAAATTTAAAGTTACGCCCCTCCGGGGCTCGATAAAGAGGATGGCAGATCTCCCCTGAGCTTACGCTCAGGGTTAACAAGATTAGTAGCCCTCCGTGCTATTTGAACCACTTTGCACGAGCCTTGCGTCTATACAAAGATTATTGGAAATATTCGGATTTTAGGAAATTGCAGATTTCGGAAGTTTTCAAAAGGTCTTGTCGGAGATTGCGGAGGCATTTTTCGCCGTAGAGCCAGAGTGGGATTGAAATTGGAAGCAGCGGGAGCATGGCATAGCCAAGCCAGCGACGGGGTGTCGGCGAGTAAACCCATAGGACTCTAATGATGGGGATTTCCGACAATTTCATTACTACTCTTGGATTTCGGCAGTCTGACAAATATTCGATCGTACGGTTGATTTCATCAGAAATGATATGAATACCTTTTGTATCGAAACCATTTACAAAATAATTTACATACGACTTCCAGAGATTCCCGTTCTGATTAAGATTTTCCGCAATCACTTTGCATCTGCGGCTTACGATTCCAAGCATCTGATTTGCTCTAAGATTATCAATATCCCGGATGATAACCTCCTTAAGAGGCACATGGCGCGACGAGCGGAGTCCAAGAAGATTCCGGAAGAAAGACTTATAACGGTCAGCGTCAAAGACAGAAGAATCATTCATTGCTTTCCATGTGACGTATGCCCCTAACGGCGCCAACACCATTGTGGATAGCCAAATACCGGCAGCTACGGGCCAACGTCCGTCGCGTGCCAATTTATATCCTGAATTATCAAAAATATAATATACAAGGAATAGGAATATAGACACTACAAGAGGAGTACCAAGGCCGCCCTTACGGATGATCGCTCCAAGAGGAGCTCCAATGAAGAAGAAAATGATACAAGCCACCGATAATGTATATTTCTTGATCAACTCTATCTCATGACGCCTTATGCTCTTCTTCTCCTCCTCCATCGTCAGACTTTTGAATTCATTTACATTCTGATGCTCACGTGAGATACTTATTGCCTGCGAAACCATTTGGGCTGCCTCAGCAGGAGGCATCGAATTCAACACAGAGTCAATTGAGAATGGTACAGTAGCTTTTTCCATCTCCTCAGTATGACGTTTAATTTCATCTTGGCGTTTCTGTGCATATTCATCTACAGGGCCGTCAGAGTGTATTACAGAAATCATTTCCGGCCGGGGAAGCACAGGGGATGCATCCCTGCGCAAATCACGGGAGAACATGTCGCCAATCGAATCCACTCTATGTCCGATGGAATCAATGCTATGATGCAATTCAGCGATGTTTTTACCAACATATTGCTGTCGCATTCCTTGCTCGTCAAGGCGATTGAAGTTAGCATCAAATGGTATCAGAATCTGCTTATCGAGGAAAGTTTCCCGGCGGAAAGGCACATTTCTGTCACTGGTGCGTTGTTCACGCAGATTCTCAAACTGTTCTCCTTCATATAGGTGAAGATAGAGGTGACTCATTTCGGGGGTCATAGCCATTCTTGCAGAATCAGCAAGAAGGATTGTGACATTATCTCCACGATTTACATCATATATCATCACATCGTAGAGCATTCCTGTCTCCTTATTCTTTTCCTTGACAAGAAGATTATAGCCTGGAATCTGGTCGTAGAAGACATTTTCCGGGATTTCCACTTCAGGAGACTTTTGTCGTACTGAAAAAAGGAGAGTCCACATCTTTACCTGAGCCTTCGGAAGAACATCGTTCTGGAAAAAGAATGCCCCAATTGCTATAAGGCATACCAGACCTATTAGAGGAGCCATTACCCTGAGGAGCGATATGCCGGAAGCTTTCATTGCCGTCAACTCGAATTTTTCGCCCAAATTTCCGAACGTCATTAGCGAAGCGAGAAGTATAGCAAGCGGAAGGGCCATTGGAATCATCGAGACAGCAGCGTAGAAAAAGAGCTCACCGAGTACATCCATACCGAGACCTTTACCTACAAGGGAGTCGATATATTTCCACAGAAACTGCATTAGTACGATGAAGAGCACGATGAGAAAAGTCATCGCGAAAAGCGGCAGAAATGTCTGCAGCATGAAGATATGTAGGCGCTTTACAAGTTTCATATTCATAATTGTTTAAGCGTTTAGTTGCTGAAGCGTTTAGTACATGAGGTCTGTCTAAACGATTAAACGATTAAACGATTAAACTGCAAATGTGAATGCAAAGTTACAAAATAATTCTTCACAAAAGGGTCATATTCCAATATTTTTTGCTAAATTTGCGTATTAATTCAACTTTCGCAAGCTAACGCTGACATTAAAGACCTTAAAGGCTTTAAAGCCCCTAAAGCCCTTAAAGAAAAAAAATTTAGATTTCAGCGTAGCGAAACTTAAAATAAAAGACCATGACACTTTTTGAAAGACTGACCTCCAAGGCCAAGGAAAACCCACAGAGACTCGTGCTTCCAGAGTCGCTCGAACCCCGTACACTGAAAGCTGCCGACCATATTTTGGCAGAAAAGATCGCCGACGTGACATTCTTAGGAAAAGCTGATGCTATCCTTGCTAAGGCTGACGAACTTGGCTTGACCAACATCAAGAATGCTCACATCTACGACCCGGATGATGTGGAATACACAGAAAAATATGCCGAACTCCTTTGCGAGCTCCGCAAGAAGAAAGGAATGACCATCGACGATGCTCGCTATCAGGTGAAGAACCCCCTCTATCTCGGTTGCCTCATGATCAAGGCCGGCGATGCAGATTGTATGGTAGCAGGAGCCCTTAGCCCTACATCAAGCGTTCTACGCGCTGCTTTCCAGGTTCTGAAGACAAAACCTGGTGTCACTTGTGTAAGCGGTGCTTTCATCATGCTTCTCCCTGAAGGTTGCAAATTCGGCGACAACGGTATGCTCGTATTCGCAGATTGCGCAGTTGTTCCAGACCCAACAACAGAAGAACTCGCTCAGATTGCAATCGAAACAGCCAAGACTACAAAGAACATTGCAGGGCTTGATCCGGTGGTAGCAATGTTAAGCTTCTCTACCAAAGGAAGTGCAAGCCATGAAAGAGTAGACAAAGTACGCAATGCTACTGAACTCGTACATCAACTTGCGCCAGAACTTAAAGTTGACGGTGAACTCCAGAGCGATGCTGCCATAGTTCCAAGCGTAGGTGCACAGAAAGCACCCGACAGTGAAGTTGCAGGGCATGCCAATACACTCATCTTCCCATCTCTTGAAGCCGGCAATATCGGATATAAGCTCGTTCAACGACTCTCCGGAGCCGGTGCGGTTGGTCCTATCCTCCAAGGTCTTGCAGCTCCCGTCAACGACCTAAGTCGCGGAGCGACAGTCGAAGACATAATAAATACCATAATCGTCACCTGCAATCAATCACTTTCAGAGAAAAAGTGAATAGTGAATAGTGAATAGTGAATGTCTTTTCATAGATCTGTTTTGGCTTTGAAAACTCAATTCTAAATTATTCTCAATTCTAAATTATTCTAAATTCTAAATTCTAAATTCAAAATTAGAAAAATGAAAATATTAGTGCTAAACTGCGGCAGCAGCAGTGTAAAATAT
>CAZWJO010000159.1:0-6715 GCA_964634905.1 uncultured Sangeribacter sp. | reverse complement strand
CGACCGTCTCGTTACGAATGAGATACTCTACCGACTAAGCTATAGTGGCTGGCGATTGTGAGTGCAAAGTTAATAAAAAAACTTCACACTCACAAATATTTTTTTAGATGATGCCCTGGCCCATCATAGCGTCGGCTACTTTGAGGAAGCCGGCGATGTTGGCACCCTTCATGTAGTTGATGTAGCCATCTGGCTGAGTTCCATGTTCTACACATGCAGCGTGGATGTCGCTCATCATAGTGTGTAGACGTTGGTCAACTTCTTCGGCACTCCACTGGAGGTGTTCTGCATCCTGGCTCATTTCAAGACCGGAAACGCCTACACCACCTGCATTGACAGCCTTACCCGGACAGTATACAGTCTTGTTGGCGATGAATGCGTCAATTGCTTCCGGAGTACATCCCATGTTGGAAACTTCAGCACAGAGCTGTACATTATTAGCGATGAGTTGCTTAGCATCTTCGCCGTTAAGCTCATTCTGAGTAGCACAAGGAAGAGCGATATCTACCTTCTGTTCCCATGGTTTCTTGCCTGGGAAGAAAGTGGCACCCGGGAATTGCTCTACGTAAGGCTCAACGATATCATTGCCGGTAGCGCGGAGTTCGAGCATATATTCGATCTTCTCGTCGTTGAGACCTTCCGGATCGTAAACGTATCCATCAGGACCGGAGATAGTGACAACCTTGGCACCAAGAGCAGTAGCTTTCTTTGCTGCTCCCCAAGCCACATTGCCAAAACCTGAGATAGCGATTGTCTTACCAGCGAGTTCTTCTCCCCAGATTTTCTTAAGAACGTTCTGTACAAAGTAGATAGCACCATAGCCGGTAGCTTCCGGGCGAAGACGGCTGCCTCCAAAGCTGAGACCCTTACCGGTGAATGTACCTGTGTTCTCGCGAGCGAGTTTCTTATACATGCCATACATGTAGCCTACTTCACGGCCACCTACGCCTATATCACCTGCCGGAACGTCACGGTCCGGGCCAAGATTGCGCCAAAGTTCAAGCACAAATGCCTGGCAGAAACGCATGATTTCAGCGTCGCTCTTGCCGCGTGGTGAGAAGTCGGAACCTCCCTTTGCGCCACCCATCGGTAGAGTTGTGAGGGCATTTTTGAAGGTCTGTTCAAAACCGAGAAACTTAAGGATTGAGAGATTGACACTTGCATGGAAACGTATACCACCCTTGTAAGGGCCGATAGCGTTGTTAAACTGAACGCGATAACCGATATTGTTCTGAACTTCACCCTTATCGTCGACCCAAGTCACACGGAAAGTGAAGATACGGTCCGGCTCTACCATACGCTCTATGATGCGGGCCTTTTCATATTCAGGATGCTGATTGTAGACTTCTTCAACTGAGAGAAGCACTTCCTTCACTGCCTGGAGGAATTCTTTCTCGCCAGGATGTTTGGCCTCAAGATTGGCCATGATTTCATTGATGTTCATGATGGCTATTTATTTTAAGGGTTTTGCGTTTTGCGTTTTTGGTTACTTGGTTATTTGTTTTATTGGGGCTCGGGAGAGATTTCGATTGCAAATTTAAATCATTTTAGCCATTCCACCAAAGAATATCGGGATTATTTTTGGAAAATTTCTATAAAAACTAAGATTTATGCTATACAACATATTTTTTAACTGTGATTTTTAGACATATCACAAGTTTAAGCAATTTTGTTTTGATTAATTGGGGAATTTTCACTATATTTGCACCTTAATTGAGAGTGAGTCCCCTGCGGGGAGGCTGAAAATGAATGATGAAAGCGAAAAAGAGATACCGCATCGCGATTGAAGATGAGTCGAGACTGAGACAAGTTGCCTCTGTCAGCGTGTCACCCGCAAAATTGTGGGTTGTCGGCATTGTGAGTATACTGCTTCTGATAGCTTTCACCGGAATGCTGATAATGGCTACTCCAATCCGCACCCTGATGCCCGGCTATTTGAAGAAAGGGGAGCGGGCAGAAGCCAAAGAGGGACTTCTTAGAATTGACTCCCTCAGAGATGTATACCAGCTTAATAGTTTCTATCTCAACAATATCCTTACAGTTCTTGATACGGATCGGACTCCAACTGACAGTCTTCTAAATGTCACTACACCCAATGAGCTTCCGCCAGACTCCCTTCTCCCTTCATCTCCAAGAGAAATAGAATTCATCACACAGATGAAAGACAAGGAGCTCTATAATGTCAATATACTGGCTCCCATTGCCGCCGACCAGCTGAGGATTTTCCCGGTGGCATCCGGAGCTACCGTAGCAGAACAGCCACAGAATACAATGAAGCCGCGCATACTTACTCCTAAAGGAAGTCCGATATGCGCTGCTACAGACGGAAGGGTCATTGCAATCCAGAATCCGGCTCCGGAGGGGGGCGCAGCTGTCGTCATGCAGCATGACAATGGTTTTGTCTCAAGATACTCTCATTTAGGAACTCCGACAGTATCGCCCGGGGCTCATGTAGATGGAGGAAGTGTGATAGCACTTGGAGCCACGGGGGGAGCTACCGGACCCGGATATTTCCTAATGGAGATGTGGTATGATGGAAATTCGGTGGAACCTGCAAAAATCTTGGGAATCTAACAAACAACGATTAACGATAAACGATTAACGATTAACGATTAACGATTAACGATTAACGTACAACGCAAAACGTACAACATACAGCGCAAAACGTAAAACGTAAAACTATATAATGAGTGAGATTAAGAATATAGGTGTATTGGGATCTACCGGAAGCATCGGAACCCAAACACTTGACATAATAAATGAGTATCCTGAACTTTTCAGGGCTTCCGTGCTCACGGCGCGTCGCCAGTGGCGATTGCTCGCTGAGCAGGCTTTAAAGTTTAAGCCTGACATTGTCGTGATTGGAGATGAGGAGTATTATGAGCCTCTTCGGGATGCTCTTAAAGGAAGCGGAATAGAAGTGGCTACTGGTGTCAAAGCAATCGAAGAGGCAGCTGCGCATCCGAAGACTGACACCGTTGTGACTGCAATGGTCGGGTACAGCGGTCTTCTTCCTACAATTTCTGCCATCAAGGCAGGCAAAACGATTGCTTTATCAAATAAAGAGACTCTTGTCGTGGCCGGAGAATTGATTACCAAACTATGTAAGGAATATGGAGTGAAGATAGTGCCGGTAGACAGTGAGCATTCAGCCATTTTCCAGTGTCTTGTCGGTGAGAACCGCAAAGAAATGAGGAAGATAATCTTGACTGCCAGCGGAGGACCTTTCAGAAAGCTATCGAAAGAGCGGCTTTACGATGTCACCCCTGCCGATGCACTCAAGCATCCTAATTGGGACATGGGGGCGAAAGTGACTATTGACTCTGCATCAATGATGAATAAGGGTTTTGAAATGATTGAAGCGCGCTGGCTATTTGATTGCCCTCCGGAGCAAATCGAGGTTGTAGTACATCCACAATCGATCGTACATTCGATGGTAGAATACCGCGACGGCAGCGTCAAGGCGCAGCTTGGAGTGCCCGACATGCATACACCAATCCGTTATGCCCTCTCCTACCCAATGCGACTCCATACAGAGGCTCGTCCGATGAGGCTTGAAGACTATGCCACATTGACATTCGAACGCCCTGACTTGGAGAAATTCCCCTTGCTTGGATATGCGTTTGAAGCCATCAAAGTCGGAGGCACTATGCCATGCATACTGAATGCCGCCAATGAGATAGCCGTTCAGGCTTTTCTTGAGAAGAAGATCCGATTTACAGATATGCCAAAGATAGCTAAAACGACGATGGAGAAAGTGGCATGGAACGACAATCCGGATCTGGAGACTCTTGTGGCGACCAATGAAGCAGCTCGAAAAGAAGCTGAAGCAATAACTAATAGACTTTAATAACTATATTAGCGATCTTAGCTGAAATAGCTATCAGAGCTTCAACAGCTAAGTTAGCTAACAAATGTGAATATTAATCTTAAATAACTAATTAACAATATTTTGGAAACATTTTGGATAAAGGCGGCACAGCTGGTGCTTGCACTCGCCATTCTGATTATCATACATGAGTTCGGACATTTTCTCTTTGCCCGCATTTTTGGCATCAGAGTAGAGAAATTTTATATCTTCTTTGATCCTTGGAAAGAAATTTTCAAGTGGAAGCCGGGTAAATACATCGGAGGACTCGGAAAACAGAAGAATCTTTCAAAACAACAAGAAAACGAAAATAGCCCGACGAAAGATGAGGGAACAAAAAAATCTTCTTTTTGGGGTGATACTGAATACGGTATCGGATGGGTACCACTTGGAGGATACTGCAAGATTTCGGGTATGATCGATGAGTCGATGGACACCGAACAGATGAAGCAACCTGCCAAACCGTACGAATTCCGCAGCAAACCGGCATGGCAGCGACTGCTCGTAATGATAGCCGGAGTGCTTTTCAACTTCTTGCTTGCTATTCTGATCTATGCCGGAATTGTATATGCCACAGGTGAGAAATATGTAGCGTTGACCGATGCCAAGATGGGTCTTGAATTCTCAGAAGCTGCCAAGAATGCAGGTTTCAGGGATGGTGACATTCCAATAAAAGCCGACGGTGAGGCTCTCGACCGAATTCCAACTGAAGACAGACTCAGGATGCTTCAGGCAAATGAAGTGACAGTGATACGAGATGGGAAAGAGGTAGATTTAAAAATACCTGAAAATCTTATCTTTGATCTTGACAAGGAATTGAAAGATGGTAATTCTCCGATTAATTTCTTCACCTATCGAATACCTACCAAAATCACGCAGGTGATGCCGGGTGAAGGAGCAGCCAAAGCAGGAGTTAAAGAAGGCGACGAAGTGATTGCCATCAACGGGACACCTACGGAATCACTTACAAAATTCCTCGCTACGCTTGCAGGCCATGAGAATCAGGATGTGGATTTGACAATAGTTAGAGGTGATGAAATCAAGAGTGATACTCTTAATCTCCCTGTGCATTTATCAGAAAATTCCAAGATGGGTGTAGGGCTGGAAGTAAATCCAGCGGCATTCTTTGATGTCAAGGAAAAGAAATATAATCTTTTCACATCCATTCCACGTGGCATTGAGATGGGTACAGACCGACTGACAAGTTATGTAAAGAGCATGAAGCTTGTATTCACCAAAGAGGGAGCCAAATCCATAGGCGGTTTCGGAGCGATCGGTAGCATCTTCCCAGAGTCATGGGACTGGATAGCATTCTGGAACATTGCGGCGTTTCTATCTGTAGCCCTTGCTTTCATGAATATTCTCCCTATTCCGGCCTTGGATGGCGGACATGTGCTATTCTTGCTCTATGAAGTCATTTTCAGACGCAAACCATCAGATAAATTTATGGAGTATGCTCAGATGACGGGTATGGTCCTTCTGATAGGATTGCTGCTCTATGCTAATGGAATGGATATTGTCAGATTCTTTTTTAAGTAGGAATGCATAATTCATAATGCATAATGCATAATTTTTTTATTTACCGATATCATCGGAAAACTTTATAATGTTGCTATTATAATCAATAAATGATAATTCGTTTAGTTATTCTGAATGAGAGAAATAATATTAAAGAGGGGGAAGGAGGAGAGCATCTTGAGGCATCATCCTTGGGTGTTCTCAGGAGCCATAGCCAAGCTTCCTGATGGATTGGAAGAGGGGGATTTGGCTGTAGTGAAAGGCTCAGATGGCAATGTTCTCGGAATAGGACACTATCAGATAGGGTCGATTGCAGTGCGTCTGCTGGAATTCGGCACTGATATTCTTCCGGAAGATTTTTTTCATAAGAGACTCGAAGCTTCTTTCCGCCTCCGCCAGACATTAGGGCTGATAAGGGAAGACAACAATTGTTTTCGACTTGTGCATGGAGAAGGAGATTTTCTGCCGGGGCTTGTGATAGACATTTATGGCGACACGGCAGTGATTCAGGCGCATAGTCCTGGTATGCACTTCGAGCGTCGCCGCATAGCTGAAGCTTTGATCGCTATTCCTGAGGCACGCATACGAAATGTCTATTATAAAAGTGAGACTACTCTCCCATATAAAGCAAACCTTGATCCGGAGAATGAGTATCTTGTAGGAAGCTACGATGGAAATATTGCAATAGAAAATGGTCTTCAGTTCAATATTGATTGGCTAAGAGGACAGAAGACAGGTTTCTTCGTAGACCAGCGAGAAAACCGTGCACTACTTGAGAAATTCGCCAAAGGAAGGAAAGTGCTCAATATGTTTTGCTACACCGGAGGATTTTCAGTCTATGCAATGCGTGGAGGAGCAGAGAGTGTGGTTTCTGTTGACTCTTCATCAAAAGCCGCAGCCCTGACCGATGCAAACATTGAACTTAACTTCCCGGGAGATCCTCGCCACAAGACCTTCGCAGTGGATGCTTTCAAGTATCTTAACGATATGCCTGATAAAGAATATGATCTCATCATCCTCGACCCCCCGGCATTTGCCAAACATCGCTCAGCCCTAAAGAACGGACTTATAGGTTATAGAAAACTTAATACCAAGGCATTTGAGAAAATCAAATCAGGGGGAATTTTGTTCACATTCTCTTGCTCTCAGGTAGTGACGCGCGAAGCATTCCGATTGGCTGTGTTTAGTGCAGCAGCCAAGACAGGAAGGAAAGTGAGGATATTGCATCAGTTGACACAGCCGGCCGACCATCCGATTGACATCTCACATCCGGAGGGAGAATATTTGAAGGGGCTCGTGGTTTATGTGGAGTGAATAGTGAACAGTGAA
>CAZWJO010000158.1:0-6764 GCA_964634905.1 uncultured Sangeribacter sp. | reverse complement strand
GGACGAGGAACTGCAATAGCTCCGACGAAGAAGATAACTATCGAAATAAAAAGTCTCAACTCTAAACAACTGGATCTCAATATGAGAGTACCAGGATATTTCAGAGAGCTTGAAGTGGAAGTTCGCAATATGCTTCTAAAGAAGTTGGAACGAGGGAAAATAGACCTGTCGGTGATGGTAGAAAATACAGCACCGGAGGCACCAGCCACGGTAAATACAGAAGTATTAAGTGCATATAAAATTCAAATCGAACAGGCTGCCGATGAGCTTGGTGTGAGAGTACCCGAGGATTGGTTTTCAATTCTGATGAGAATGCCAGAGTCTATGAAAACCCAGCTTCAAACTCTTGACGATGTCGACATCAAAGCCTTCCACAATGCATGCGACGAGGCTACACAAAAACTCACAGAATTCAGGGAGACAGAAGGACGAAAGCTCTATAAGTTTTTCGTAGAGAAGACCCGTAATATTTCAGAGCTACTAAATCAAGTGGAGCCGTTTGAGAAAGAAAGAGTAGTCAAGATTAGAGAAAGGCTTGAGACGCATCTTTCCCGACTCAACACTATAGAATATGATAAAGGACGCTTGGAGCAGGAACTCATCTTCTATATAGAGAAACTTGACGTCACTGAAGAAAAGATACGCCTTCGCAGCCATATCAATTATTTTCTTGAGACTATGGGAGCACCGGATGAAAAGCCGATATGTGGACAAGGGAAAAAACTCGGATTCATTGCGCAAGAGATGGGAAGAGAGATAAACACTCTGGGATCTAAGTCAAACGATGCAGAAATGCAGAAGATCGTAGTTATGATGAAAGATGAGTTGGAGCAGATAAAGGAGCAGGTGCTGAATGTTTTGTAATTTAGAATTTTTCTTAATTGAGAATTGAGAATTGAGAATTTATATCCAATAAAAGTGACAATTGACAATTTGGGTTATTGACAAAATTATAAAGGAATGGACATATAGACATTTGGGACATATAGATATTTGAAATTAGATAGGAAAGAGAAAGAATATGAAGAGAGGGAAGATCATAGTGCTATCAGCGCCTAGTGGCACCGGGAAGTCGTCGATAATAAGGAGACTTTTGGAATATCCAGAATTGAAATTGGGATTTTCAATATCAGCAACATCCCGGCAACCCCGGGGAACGGAACAACATGGAGTGGAGTATTATTTCATCACGCATGAGGAGTTTAAACGAAAGGCTGAATCCGGAGACTTTGTAGAATGGGAAGAAGTGTATCCCGGCACATGCTACGGAACTCTTAAGAGTGAAGTGGAACGAGTGACCGGAGAAGGCCGGAATCTCATCATGGATATAGACGTCAAGGGAGGATTGAACGTAAAGAAGTGTTTTGGGGAGCAGGCAATCACCATATTTATCTTACCTCCAAGCAAAGAGGAGCTTGAAAGGAGACTTCGTGGGAGAGGAACAGATGCAGAGGAAGTGATCAGGAAGCGTCTGGATAAGGCGGATTTTGAGTTGAGTTTTGCACCGAAGTTTGATATCCGGGTAGTGAATGATGATCTGGAGAGAGCAGTAGAGGAAGTTAGGGATATTATTCAAATGCATAATTCATAATGCATAATTCATAATGCATAATTCATAGTGCGTAATTCATAATTGGAGAGCATATAATAAAAAAGAAGCGCCTGGGATCAGACGCTTCTTTTTTGTGGCTAAAAATTGTTATTAATCTTTTTGGGCGTAGTAATTTTTATTGGAGCCATAGCCACCATATCCTCCATAAGCACCACTTGTTTCAGTTCCATTGAGAAGGAGACACATGTTATTGTATTCCTTACTGCGATATACATTTTCCAACTCTGAAAGGAGACCTCTTTCGAAGAGACCGGCACGAAGTACGAAAATGGTATTTGTGCAGACAGTGCTGAAAATACGTCCGTCGGCAATCATCTGTATAGGAGGACAATCGATGAAGATGACATCATAATCATTACGAAGCTTTTCAATCATAGTAGCGAGACGCCCATTTTCGAGCAGTTCGGTTGGATTAGGAGGCGTCTTACCACCAGGAAGGACATCAAGATTCTCATTAAGGTTGCCTCGGATGATGACATCACTAACATTAGCCTTACCGCTCAGACACTGAGCGAGACCCTTATCAGGATTGCCGAAGAATTCTGAAGAAGAATTGCGACGCATATCCCCATCGATAACAAGAACCTTCTTACCACGAATGGCTAAAGCCATGGCAAGGTTGACGGTAATGAAGCTTTTGCCGGAGCCCGGGTTGAAACTTGTCAGCATCACCACAGGGCATTTCTCTTCCCCATCGAGCATGAAGTTGAGATTGGTGCGCACGACACGGTAAGCTTCATTGACGACATTTCTATCACCTTGTGCGACCACCACCAAATGGTCTTTATCATTATTTTTATATTTCTTGGGATTGACCTTAGGAATCTCACCAAGAAACGGAATATTAAGACCCTTGAGATCGTTTTTATCGCGAACCTTTGTATTGGAGACTTCACGAAAATAAATAGTACCCACTGGAATAGCAAGCCCCAAAATGAAAGCCATCAAAATAATAGAAACTGTTTTTGGGGAAGAAGGATCGGAATCACCGTGAGGAAGAGAAATAATTCTGGTATTATAAGGAGTAAATGCCTGATTAAGTTGGTTTTCTTCCTTTTTTTGAAGAAGATAAAGGTAAAGAGACTCCTTGACCTTCTGCTGTCGCTCGACACTTAGAAGATAACGCGCCTGCTCAGGGTTGGAGGCAAGCTTCTTTTCAAAAGACAGCTTCTCCTTATTAATATTGGCGATTTCTTGAGAGATAAACTTAATTTGATTGTCGAGAGAAGCAAGAATCATTTTTCTTGAATCTTCAATTTGGCCACCCAACGACTTAACAAGAGGGTTCTCTTCAGAAGAAGCATCCAACAAAGAATTACGATTTCTTATCAAATTATTATAACCAGAAATTTGCGCATCGAGCACTTGATTCTGAACACCGAGATTTGAAGGGAGAGGTTTGGAAAGATTATCAATATTCTCGACAAAATCTTTTAGATATTTAGCAAGTTGAAGATCATTATTAAGAGCCAGCAGAGCGCTACGAGTAGTCTGCTCTTCATTAAGACTGATATTTGCACTTGCGACAAGATCCGGGATTTGATTTTCCGACTTGAAATCAGAGATATTGGAATCGACTTCACTGAGTTCTTTAGAAAGAGAAGTCAGACGCACATCAATGAAATCAGAAGAAGCAAGGGCCACTTCATTTTTGCTACGGATCCAATTTTCATTATATATCTCGATCATCGCATTTAAGACATTGTCAGCTCTACGAGGAGAACCGTCGATAATCGTAAGATTAACAATCGACGCTTCCTTACGAAGTTCATTGACAGAGAGCTTCTCAAGCCACATCTTGATAGCACCTTGCATAGAATACCTAACAACGGTCAGGTTATAATCCATATCGTCACCTTCTTCTTTATCTTGGCCAAAGAAAGGTGTCTTTTCAATCTTAATTTTCCCAAGAGGAGTCATCACCGACTGTCCAAAAGCAATGGGACCCTTCTGATCGAAAGGAATTCTTTTTTTCTTGATTTTGAATTTACTAAGAAATATTTGTCCTTTTTCGTCTATTTTTAGTTTGAAAGAGCCTCCAACATTCTGAGGGACAGTCTCAAAAGAGACCGAAACAGGGAGAGTCGAGCCATAGAGGACAGTGGATCTCAATCCCTTTCTTGTAAAAATGGCAGTCTGAAGACCAAGACGCTCAATCACCTGAGACATAAGGTCAGGCGATTCGAAATAAGCCATCTCATTATAGAGATTGTTGGTAGCATTACCAATTCCGAGATCAGAAAACATAGCAAGCGCTGAAGAAGAACCAGACTCCCCATCTTCCTTTATCTCCACCTGAGATTCTCGAGTATACCCAAGAGGTTTCCACGCAAGATAAAGCACGGCGAGGCCAATGCAAATCATAAGAGAGAGGATAATCCACTTCCACTGGCGAAGAATAGCATAAAATAACTCCTTAGGAGTTAGCTTTTGCTCAGAGCTGTTTGCCTTAGAGGTCTTATCGATGTTGGGTTCCATATAAAAAAATAGTCAATTTCTTTACTAACGTAAAAGCATGAATAAAAAGTATGCGTATAAGGCGCACACAGAAATATTTTGCAAAATTAGTAATTTTTTTTGGAAAGACAAAAAGGATTCAGGATTGGATTCGGAGTTACGGTGTTGTCAGACATTTCAGATTGGGTGGAGGTTGAGTATGTCAGTGACGAGAGTTGAGATAATCGTTGAGTATGATAGTTGCGGCTATTTGGTCGACGAGTTCTTTGTCTCGACGAGCCATACGGTGAAGGCCACCGTCGAGCATGGCACGATGAGCAATAGTGGAAGTGAAACGCTCATCGTAGCGTTGAATAGGCATGTCGGGCAATTCTTTACGGAGCTGCTTCAGGAACGGGTCTATATACCGAGTGCTTTCAGAAGGATAACCATTCAATTGCTTTGGGAGCCCAACGATGATCATTTCTACAGACTCATTAGAGCAATAGTCTTTTATGAAGGACATGAGGTCGCAGGTGCGCACGGTGGTAAGACCGTTGGCACATATTTGGAGAATATCAGTCACGGCTATACCGCAACGTTTGCGTCCATAGTCAATTGCTAAAAGTCGGCCCATGGTTTTAATGAGCAGTGAACAGTGAACAGTGAATAATTAATAATGAATAGTAAAGGGCCACATCCTTTAGCAAGGAGGGCCCTTAAATCATAGGAGCAATAATCTCTATTATTGATTATTTATTTGCGAAGAAACGCTGGTATAGGCCATAGAAACCTTGACCGTGGCGAGCTTCGTCTTTAGCCATCTCGTGAACAGTATCGTGTATAGCATCGAGGTTAGCAGCCTTAGCGTTCTTAGCGATACGCATCTTATCTTCGTTAGCTCCGGCTTCAGCGTGCATACGCTTTTCAAGGTTGGTCTTAGTGTCCCAAACCATATCGCCGAGGAGCTCAGCGAACTTAGCAGCGTGTTCAGCCTCTTCGAAAGCGTAACGCTTGAAAGCATCGGCGATTTCCGGATATCCTTCGCGGTCAGCCTGACGAGACATAGCGAGATACATACCTACCTCAGTACATTCACCCATAAAGTGATTGTTGAGGTCTTTCTTCATTTCGTCGTCGACATCTTTAGCTACGCCTACAACATGTTCAGTCACGAACTTAAGGAGTTCAGTCTGATCGAGTTCTTTAAATTTAGAAGCAGGAGCACCACACTGTGGGCATTTTGCTGGAGGGTTTTCGCCTTCTGCAACATAACCGCAGACGGTGCAGATCCATTCTTTTGCCATAATTATTTTTAATTTTTTTAGATTTAACTTCGGATTATATACTGCCCTTAGCTTGTGAGGGCAAAAGATAAACAAAGATGAATGGGGGAAAGTTCAAAATTTATTTATTTTTTTAGAGAACATGGGAAACATGAGACCCATGGAAAACATGGGACCCATGAAAAACATGGGACCCGTGGGAAACATGGGAAACATGGGACGCGTGAAAAACATCGGCTATCAGGATTGAACTTTAGGGAGGGATAGGGCGTAAAAGGCGATGGCGGAGGCTGATGCTACGTTTAGGGAGTCGACGGAATGATGCATGGGGATTTTAACGACATAGTCGGCATTGTCAATGGTCTGGATGGGTAAACCCTCCCCTTCCGTGCCCAAAATGATAGCGAGTTTTGGTTCTTGTCTCAGAATAGGATCGGAGATATCGACTGAGTCATGACGGAGAGCCATAGCCACAGATTTGAATCCATATCCCTTTAATTCTTCAAAGCCCCCATTAAGCCTTGTCCAAGGGATAAGGAATACAGAACCCATGGAAACACGGACAGCCCGACGGTTGAGAGGATCGCATGCAGTAGGAGTCAAGAAGACAGCATCTATGCCAAGAGCAGCTGCATTTCGAAAAATTGAGCCGATGTTGGTAGTATCACTGACATCATCAATCACCACTACCCTACTTGAGGATGCACAAAGATTAGAAACTGAAGGGAGATGAGGGCGGCGCATTGCACACAACACACCACGCGTGAGAGTATATCCGGTGATAGCAGCGAGGACTTCTCGCTCACCAGTATATATTGGAATATCATGGAGGCGAGAGATGATGTCGGCAGCATCTCCGTCGATATGTCGGCGTTCGCATAGAAGAGCAACGGGGATGATACCGGCATCAAGAGCCACTCGGATTACCTTAGGGCTTTCAGCTATGAAGATACCTTGGTCGGGATTAAGAGAATTGCGGAGCTGAGCTTCTGTCAGCCCCGCAAAAATCTTTATCCTTGGGTCGTCCGTGGATTTTATTTCGATTGGAATCATTTTTTTCACGCAGAGGTCGCAGAGAGGCAGAGTGCGCAGGGAGGTTTAGATTAGTTTTTTGTAGCGGATGCGGTGGGGTGTCTCGGCATCTATACCATCACGACGCTTACGGAATTCCTCGTAGTCGGAGTAGCTTCCTTCGTAGAAAGTGATTTTTGAGTCGCCTTCGAAAGCGAGGATATGAGTCGCTATGCGGTCGAGGAACCAACGGTCGTGGCTGATGACAACAGCGCACCCGGCAAAATTTTCAAGACCTTCCTCAAGAGCACGGAGAGTATTCACGTCGATATCATTGGTCGGCTCGTCGAGAAGCAGAACATTACCTTCTTCCTTAAGAGCCATTGCAAGATGAAGACGATTGCGCTCACCACCTGAAA
>CAZWJO010000157.1:4596-6767 GCA_964634905.1 uncultured Sangeribacter sp. | reverse complement strand
ACTATTCACTATTCACTGTTCACTATTCACTATTCACTATTCACTGTTCACTATTAACTATTCACTTTTTAACTTCTTACTTGTGTATTTCCAATGGGCGTACCCGCCTATGGCTCCCAAGGCGATCCAAGTGATAGGGTTTGAGATGATGCCCATATCAAGGGAAATCACTAAAGCTGCAACTGCTGGAATCCAAATGGTGGTTAATTTGAGCTTGGCGGCTTTTGCCGTCGTGATGACTGGGGCAATAATTAAAGCTACCACCGCCGGGCGAATCCCCATGAAGATACTACTCAGCACATGGCTGTTTTTGATGGTCTCGGGTGTTAAGAATATGGCGATAGCAAGAATTATTAGGAAGGAGGGGAGGATAGTGCCAGCTGCAGCCACTATGCCACCTTTCATTCCTTTGAGTCGGTCTCCGATTGAAGTTGCAATGTTGACAGCCAAGATGCCCGGCAAAGACTGGGCGATGGCAAGAAGATCAAGAAATTCTTCTCGTTCTATCCAGTGATGTTTGTCGACTATTTCCTTCTCAATAATAGAAATCATAGCCCACCCACCGCCGAAAGTGAAGGCTCCGATTTTCATGAATGTTGTAAAAAGTTGTCCGTATATTCCCATATTCGTAATTTAAGTTCGCAAGCTCTTTCACCTTTCGCCTGCGAAAGGTGAATTTATAATTTGAGACTGCAAAATTAAAATTTCTTAAATAATTTGCCAAGGATTTTAACGGTTTTCTCAAAAATTATTGCTAACTTTGCAGTTGCCCACAAAATGTGGAGTAAAACCAACCTAAAATAATAAGTAATGGCACTCTGGTTTGAAACCAAAATTAGATACGACCGCATGCAAGAGAATGGGGCTGTAAAGAAAGTCACAGAACCCTATCTTGTAGATGCTTTGACATTTACAGATGCGGAGGCCCGCATCATAGAGAAGATCACTCCTTATATATCAGGAGAGTTTACTGTTTCGGCTGTAAAGAAGACCAAGATCTCAGAGATTTTCTTCGATGAGTCTGACTATGCTGACAAGTATTATATGGTGAAGGTGAATTTCATCACACTCGACGAAAAGAGTGGCAAAGAAAAGAAGTCGGCAAGCTTTATCCTCGTGCAGGCAGGCGACTTTGAAAACGCACTCGGCCGCTTCCAAGACGGAATGAAAGGCACTATGGCAGACTATCAGATAGCCTCAATCACTGAGACTCCACTCATGGATGTCTACCCTTACGAATACGACACTCCGGAAAAGCCAGCTTCCCCAACCTAACCCCGACAACTTGACAACCTGACAACCTGACAACCCGCCAACCCGTCAACCTGACAACCTGACAACCCGACAACCAACTATGATAGCTGAAGAGATTAAAAAGATTCATTCCGAACTTCCAGAAGGAGTCGAGCTTTGTGCAGTGAGCAAATTTCACCCTGCGGAAGCTGTGAAAGAGGCTTACGATGCTGGCCAACGGATTTTTGGAGAAAGCCGTGTCCAGGAATTGCTTGAAAAGATTAAAGTTCTTCCTACGGATATTAAATGGCATTTCATCGGTCATCTGCAGACCAACAAGGTGCGTCAGCTTATAGGTAAGACTTTTCTCATTGAGAGTGTAGATTCTACTCGTCTTCTTGATTTGATAGATAAGGAATCAGAGAAGGCTGGAGTGGTAACCCGGGTGCTTATGCAGCTTCATGTGGCGAAGGAAGAAACGAAATTCGGTTTTTATCCGGAAGAACTCTTGGAGTATTTTCAAAATCGCGAGTTTGAAAATCTAAAAGCTACACATATCTGTGGAGTGATGGGGATGGCTTCTAATACGGATGACATGGATCGCGTTAGGGAAGACTTCCGTACGATTTCAAAAACACACAAGCAGATTCTTGAGATAGCTCCGGATTTGCGAGGATTCGACACTGTCTCGATGGGAATGTCAGGCGATTGGCCGATAGCGGTGGAAGAAGGCGCCAATCTTGTCAGAATCGGAACTGCAATTTTTGGATCCAGAAATTACTAAAAGGCAATTCTATGTATATGTTTAAATTATTAGCGGTAATTATTTATGCATTATGCATTATGAATTATGAATTATGAATTATGAATTATGCATTATAATTTATGCATTCGAACTTAACAATCTAAATAATAACTAAAGTAAAATCAACCATGAG
>CAZWJO010000157.1:0-4496 GCA_964634905.1 uncultured Sangeribacter sp. | reverse complement strand
TTATGCATTCGAACTTAACAATCTAAATAATAACTAAAGTAAAATCAACCATGAGTAATTCTAAAGCAGCATCAGCGCCCCAGTCAGGACGTACGGTTGCAATCGTCACGATGTTCTTTATCTTCGCGATGATCTCTTTTGTGACCAACATGGCAGCCCCATTTGGCAATATCTGGGGTTTCCGTTATGAATGGGCCGGAATGGCAGGTAACCTTATGAACTTTACCGCATACCTCTTTATGGGTATTCCGGCAGGCAACATGCTTATAAAGTACGGATATAAGAAAACAGCTCTAATCGCTCTTGCAGTTGGCGCAATAGGTCTTACTATCCAGCTTCTTTCAAGTTACGTAGGAGATAGCGTCGTCGTTTATGGCGAAGGACCAACAGCAACCACGCTCAACCTCTTCATTTATCTTCTTGGTGCACTCGTCTGCGGTTTCTGTGTATGTATGCTCAACACAGTGGTAAATCCTATGCTTAACCTTCTTGGTGGCGGTGGAAACAAGGGTAATCAGCTTGTTCAGATGGGTGGTTCTCTTAACTCTCTTTCCGGCACACTTACTCCTATGCTTGTTGGTGTTCTCGTTGGAACTCTAACGAAAGAGACATCAATGGCAACTGTAGCTCCACTCGTGATCACAGGTATTGTTATCTTTGTGGCTGCGTTCATCGTAATTTCCTTCATAAAGATTGAAGAGCCTCAGAAAAATCTTAGCAATGCGACATACGAACATAGCCCATTCTCTTTCCGCCACTGTACTCTCGGCGTAGTAGCTATCTTCTTCTATGTAGGTGTAGAAATCGGTATTCCGGGCGAAATGAACGCATGGATTAGTCGCGAACCATTTGAAGGGGCTGCCGCCGTAGCCGGTTCTCTTGCCGCTCTCTATTGGTTGTTGATGCTTGTAGGTCGTATCGTCAGTTCAGCAATCAGCGGAAAGGTGTCTACTCGCCTTCAGCTTATCGTTGTGTCAACAATAGCTTTAGCCTTTCTTTTGGTTGCCATTCTTCTTCCGAAAGAAGTCACTTTCAATTCTCCAAGCATCCCCGCTCTTAATATCACCAGTGGTTTAGTTCCGATGAAGTGTTTGTTCCTCTTCCTCTGTGGTCTTTGTACTTCTGTAATGTGGGGTGGTATCTTCAACCTTGCAACAGAGGGCCTTGGCAAATATACAGCAAAGGCTTCAGGTCTGTTCATGACAATGGTAGTCGGAGGTGGTATCATGCCATTTATCCAGGACTGGATCGCTCGTTCAACAGGAGATTACGTAAGCAGCTACTGGCTCGTATTCGCTATGGTGGCATATATCTTCTTCTACGCTGTAGTAGGTAGCAAGAACGTCAATACTGATATTCCAGTCGATGAAATCGATGAAAACCAAGTTCTCGATGCCGGTTAATTAACATAAATATCAATCAATAATAGAGATCTGTAATATATTATTAATTAGCATATTTCCTAAAAGCATTTCGATTAATTGTCGCTGTCAATTAATTATGCATTATGAATTATGCATTATGAATTAACAATAAAAACCATGACCTTAGATCCAAACCTTCTTACACGTGGCGCAGACAACATGCGTGTCCTCATCGCCGAAATGGTTGAAAAAGCAAAATCCGGTCACCCCGGTGGCGCTATGGGTGGCGCTGACTTCATCAACGTACTCTACTCTTCTTTCCTCAACTATGACCCCGAAGATCCAAACTGGTTTGCACGCGACCGTTTCTTCCTTGATCCAGGCCACATGAGCACTATGCTCTATTCAGTCTTGGCTCTGGCTGGTAAGTTCACTATCGAAGAACTTCAAGGTTTCCGTCAGTGGGGTACTGCTACTCCGGGACATCCGGAGCTTGAAGTGGAACGTGGCATTGAAAACAGTTCCGGTCCTCTTGGTCAAGGACACGTATATGCAGTAGGTTGCGCTATCGCAGAGCGTTTCCTCGCTGCACGCTTTGGCGAGGTGGTTGAACACAAGACCTACGCGTTCATTTCTGACGGTGGTATTCAGGAAGAAATTTCACAAGGTGCTGGCCGTATCGCCGGAAATCTTGGACTTCACAATCTTATCATGTTCTATGATAGCAATGAGGTTCAGCTTTCAACCAAAGTTAAAGAAGTTACTTCTGAAGATACAGCGGCAAAATATCGCGCCTGGAACTGGAATGTGCTTGAAGTAGACGGAACTGACCCTCTCGCTATCGCAGGTGCTATTGAGACTGCACGCGAAGAGAAAGAGCGTCCCACTCTCATCATCGGTCATACAGTGATGGCTCGTAAGACTGTTGCTGCCGACGGTTCAAGCCTTGAAGGACATGTAGCTACCCATGGGCAGCCACTTTCTGCAGCCGGAGCTGATATGGATAAGACAGTCGCTAACCTCGGTGGTGACCCGAAGAATCCATGGCAAATTTGGGACGACGTCAAGAAACTTTATGCCGACCGTCGCGAACAACTTATTGCTTACGCAAAAGAACGCAAAGCTAAATATGCTGAATGGGCAGAGAAGAATCCGGATGAGGCAAAGACTCTTCAGGATTGGATCGACGGCAAACTTCCTAACCTTGACTGGACAAAGGTTGCTCTTAAACCAAATATGGCTTCCCGTGCTTCTTCAGCAGCTGTCCTTTCTTTCCTTGCAGACCATGTCCACAATATGATTGTAAGTTCTGCTGACCTCGCTAACTCAGACAAGACAGATGGCTTCTTGAAAAAGACTCATGCTTTGGTAAAGGGTGATTTCTCCGGAGCATTCCTTCAGAGTGGCGTAGCTGAGTTGACAATGGCTTGCATCTGCAACGGTATCGCTCTCCATGGCGGTTGCATCGCGGCTTGCGGAACATTCTTCGTATTCTCTGACTATATGAAGCCTGCTATCCGTATGGCAGCTCTTATGGAGCTTCCCGTTAAGTTCATCTTCACTCACGATGCATTCCGTGTAGGTGAGGATGGTCCTACACACGAACCGGTTGAGCAGGAAGCTCAGATCCGTCTTCTCGAACAGATGGACAACCTTTCCGGACACCAGGGAGCTCTTGTGCTCCGTCCTTGCGACAGCGCAGAGACTGTGGAAAGCTATCGTTTAGCTCTTGAAAACAAGAAGTCTCCTACAGTTCTCGTTCTTTCTCGCCAGAATCTTGAAGATATCCCGACAGAGAATCGTGCTGCCCAAGCCGCTAAGACTGGAATGGGTGGCTATGTAGTATATGACGCTCCTGATACAAAGGTTGTGCTTGTGGCCAATGGTTCTGAAGTTGCACTTGCCTATCACGTAGCTGAAAAGCTCGGTGAAGAGGGAATCGGTGCTCGCGTTGTGTCAGTTCCTTCTGTAGGTCTCTTCTGCCGTCAACCTAAGGAATACAAGAACGAAGTTATTCCTAACGGAGTTAAGGTATTCGGTATCACAGCCGGTCTTCCTGCATCTCTCTATCCAGTGATGAAGGGAGATTGGGAAATCTTCGGTATGGAACGTTTCGGTGCCTCTGCTCCTGCTAAGGTTCTTGACGAAAAGTTCGGCTACACAGTCGACAATGTTCTCGGCAAAGTAAAGGCTTTCCTCGCAGAATAATCCACCTCGGAGAGCTGATATTATGACGAAACACCAGGCTTCAGCCTGGGGGACTTAAAAATGATCAGTAGCCTCGGAGAGGCGATTTATAACAATAAATCTTAAAAAGACGTGAATTTCACGTCTTTTTTTGTTGTTTTTATGGATATTTTTTATTAATTTTGCAAATTGTAACAGAAATGTTGTTTTTGACCTATAATCAACTAACTAAGGATAATCAAACATCTATAAATAATTTTATCAAAACGATCAGAATATGAGCAATGAAAAGAAGTTTCTGACCTGTGATGGTAATCAGGCTGCAGCACATGTGAGCTATATGTTCACTGAAGTAGCTGCCATTTACCCGATTACGCCGTCATCTACAATGGCAGAGTATGTAGACGACTGGAGCGCAGCAGGCAGAAAAAACATCTTCGGAGAAACTGTACTCGTTCAGGAAATGCAGTCAGAGGCTGGTGCAGCCGGTGCTGTACACGGTTCTCTTCAGGCTGGTGCCTTGACTTCCACTTACACTGCATCTCAGGGCCTTCTCCTGATGATTCCTAACATGTATAAGATTGCCGGTGAACTTCTTCCCTGTGTCTTCAACGTGTCTGCACGTACTATCGCAAGCCACGCACTTTCTATCTTCGGCGACCACCAGGACGTTATGGCAGTTCGCCAAACCGGTTTCGCTATGCTTGCCGAAGGAAGCGTACAGGAAGTTATGGACCTTTCAGGTGTGGCTCACCTTGCTACCCTCAAGAGCCGTGTTCCTTTCGTAAATTTCTTCGATGGTTTCCGCACTTCACACGAAATTCAGAAGATCGAAGAAATTGATCAGGATGCTCTCGCAGCTCTTATTGATCAAGAAGCACTCGCGGATTTCCGCAAGCGTGCTCTTACGCCGGACGCTCCTGTAGCTCGCGGTATGGCTGAAAA
>CAZWJO010000156.1:1294-6852 GCA_964634905.1 uncultured Sangeribacter sp. | reverse complement strand
GAGTGTATTATGTACGATTAAATTAATATATCATTATTGAAACAGACTGTTACAGGCCTGCAACAAAACTGAAACAAAATGGTTCACTCGCATGTGTCAGCTATCTCTTTATCAATTATGGCATAGCGAAATAAAAATCTGACAAAATGCAATTTCGACCCTAACAAACACCCCTCTATAAAAGTTCATCGAAAAGACAAATGTTAACACTTTCAATCACTCTGTCGCAACAATCTTTATCGACTTTGTATTCAACCGAGCCTCAAGATATTTCAGGAATTTGTTCCCCTGAGTTTGATTCATTGGTTTGGAGTAGCGGACGAGAGCCACATCGATGGTATCGAGTTTCCGGGTATCCACATTGCTGACGATAGCACGCGTAATGGCGATATCTGCTACTTCCGGAAACAGAACCTTCAACTCCGGAGAGATAGTTGCACCCATCGTATCATTACGGCAGATATCGGAGTATAGAGTTTTTAATGAATCTATGGTTTCTCTCTGAGTATTGATGGTATTCTGAGTGACTTGGTACATATCCCGGAGCATCGTGGATGTAGCTTCTGTGGCGTCAAACATATTATCAGGGCTATCTCCCTGGATAATCTTCAACCTTGTTCCCCCAAGATTATAATCCGGCAATTTATCGGTCAATGCAAGCACCAATGAATCCTGCGGCAGAACCTTTCCAATAAGACTCACAGTAAGGGTCTTGTCCTTACCTTTCATGACAGCGGATGAGTGAAGTACTTGAGTACCGTCGAAATTGAACTGCTGCTCAACAAACCGCTCACAATTCGTATTGAAGGCAGATTGTTGAAACATTTGCCATGTCAAGTAGCAAGCCGGAATCATGGTCAAGATAGCAAGAGTATATACAATATTCCTGACTCTCTTAGCACGCTGTGGATTCGAGAAATCCTTGACGTGATATTTCATCAGTTTCACTCCTACGTATGTGGCGCACGCAATGAATACAGAATTGATGAAGAAGAGAAATAATGCACCAAAGAAATAATTCATCTGGAATGTTGCCAGACCATATCCTACGGTGCAAAGAGGGGGCATAAGTGCAGTGGCAATAGCCACTCCCGGAATGACATTTCCTTTTATTTTACTTCCGATCGCAAGTATACCGGCAGCTCCACCAAAAAATCCTATAAATACATCATATATAGTAGGTGAAGTGCGGGCCAAGAGTTCACTATGCCCTTCATTGACTGGAGAAATAAGGAAATAGATGCATGAAGTTATTATGCTGAAGAAAGCTGCTGCGCAAAGGTTTCTAAAGGAGCGCTTCATGAGCTCAAAATCCTGAATGCCTACAGCCAATCCTATTCCGATAATAGGCCCCATAAGCGGCGAGATGAGCATCGCTCCGATAATGACAGCCGTGGAATTGGTATTCAATCCAAGCGAAGCAATAAAAATTGCAATAATAAGGATAAAAATATTAGATCCTCGGAAAGACACTCCCTCACGGATCACATTCTCAGCCTCCTCCTGCGGCAGTAAATCCGCCGACAGATCAAAATACCCAGCCAGTCCATCCTTCAACTCCTTCCAATCCAAATTCTTCATGACATTCTATAATTTTATTCGCAAAATTAACAAATCTTAATCATTCTTCCAAATATCCAAAGAAAATCCTGACTTCATCGGATATTCTGTTGAGATTCTGTATGGAATTTTTGTATAAGTGGAATAAAATCATTACCTTTGCACAGGAAGTTGACTCCTGACAAAACATGATTTGATGATATGACTGAGATAGAAATAATACGCTCAAAAATATATGAGATAAGAGGACAAAAAGTAATGCTCGACTACGACCTCGCTGAAATGTATGGAGTGGAAACCGCTCAACTAAAGAGAGCCGTAAGACGAAACATCCGACGATTTGAAGGTGACGACTTTATGTTTGAACTGACTCAAGACGAATTCTTGAGATGCCAAAATGGCATCTCAAGTCATGGTGGAACTCGGTATCTACCTTTTGCATTTACTGAGCTTGGTGTAGCTATGCTTTCAAGTGTCCTTAGAAGTGACACGGCAATAGAAGTAAATCGAGGAATAATGCGAGCTTTTGTAGCTGCACGCCAAATGATAGCAGCTAATCCTGTCTCCATGCGATTAGCAACTCTTGAAAAGAACTTCGAGGAGCTGAAGCAAGACCTTGAAGAAATTTTCACCGACTATAACGACATCAACGAAGACACCCGAGCCCAATTGGATGCCATCAACATAGCCCTTGCCGACCTCCAATCAGCAAATAAAAAATCCTCTCCCCGCAAAAGAATCGGCTTCAATACCGACGAAAACTAATATTTGGATTTATCTCACACGCAGATTTTTTTGCATAAGTGGAATATAATCATTACCTTTGTACAGGAAGTTGACTCCTGACAAAACATGATTTGATGATATGACTGAGATAGAAATAATACGCTCAAAAATATATGAGATAAGAGGACAGAAAGTAATGCTCGACTACGACCTCGCTGAAATGTATGGAGTGGAAACACGTGTATTAAATCAAGCAGTAAAAAGGAATTTGGGAAGATTTCCTTTTGATTTTATGTTTCAACTTTCTAAAGACGAATGGGAACACATGTCATCACAAATTGTGATGACATCCCCGTCAAAACGACCCAAAACTGCTATACCTTATGCATTCACTGAGCATGGTGTAGTAATGTTGTCAAGCGTATTAAGGAGTGAAACTGCAATTCAAGTGAACATTGCAATCACTAGAGCTTTCGTTTCCGTAAGAAAGATGCTTTCCGCTAATCCCATCTCCATGCGATTAGCAACCCTTGAAAAGAACTTCGAGGAGCTGAAGCAAGACCTTGAAGAAATTTTCACCGACTATAACGACATCAACGAAGACACCCGAGCCCAATTGGATGCCATCAACATAGCCCTTGCCGACCTCCAATCAGCAAATAAAAAATCCTCTCCCCGCAAAAGAATCGGCTTCAATACCGACGAATACGGATAGTAAAGTGTTTTGTGCCATAGACGTTGGAAATCACAAATTGTGATTTCCAATTTTGTTATAATCTCAACTTTTCAGGCAAATAATTTGTTAGTGTTCTAATTTATATATATCTTTGCATTATTAATGATAGCACTATGGATATCGCAATAAATAGAAAATCTACAATGTTTCGATTAAGGACCGAATTATTGAATCGTCTGAAGCAGTTGGCCGCAAAAGATAATCGAAGCCTTAACAACTATGTTGAGACCATATTAATGGACCTGGTCTACAACACTCCTAACACTGAGACTCTTGCGGCAATGGCAGAGGCTCAAGATGACTCCAATCTCACCACTGTCAATATGGATAGCTACGACTCTTTCCTTAAATCGCTTGACATCGAATGAAAGAGATAAAAGCAGCCAAAAGCTTCAAAAGGGATATGAAGCGATATGCCAATCAACCAAAAAAACTTCGTGAACTATATGATTTCGTAGATAAATATCTTAAAACAGGCACTCCAATCCCTTCAAAATATCGACCACACATGCTGATAGGCGATTATTCCGGACACATGGAATGCCACATCGAAGGAGACTATCTCCTTATATGGCTTGACGAAACTTCAAATATAGTAAAACTGATCCGTTTAGGCAGTCATTAAGAACTCTTTGGGTGAAAAAATATCAAAAGATCTTCCCGTATGAGGCCCGATCCAAAGCCCGATATCCAATTGCTTCGGAAATATGCCGGCTAAGCACAGGGGCGGAGACAGCTTCCTCTACAGTCATTGCGCCTGCATATTCGAGGTCGGCAATGGTGCGGGCTACTCGCAGGATGCGGTCGAAGGCACGAGCTGACATATTAAGTTTTGTCATACGGTCCTTAAGTTTGGCAAGCCCCTGCTCATCCGGCCACGCATATTGATGAAGCAGCCGAGAATTCATCTGAGCATTGCAATAAATCCCCTTCTCCCCCTTAAAGCGAAGATTCTGGATAGCCCGGGCCCTAATCACACGATCTCGAATCGAGGCACTCGACTCAGCCGGAGCCTTATTCGCCATATCATCAAAAGCAACAGGCTCAATCTCACACTGAATATCAATTCGATCAAGTAAAGGCCCACTTATACGATTCATATACTTAGCTACAGCCCCCGCCTGACAAGTGCACCGCTTCGTAGGATGTCCATAATATCCACAGGGACAAGGATTCATCGAAGCAACAAGCATAAACGACGCCGGATAATCCACCGTATATTTTGCCCTCGAGACAGTTATTGTCCTATCCTCTATCGGCTGCCTCAAAACCTCCAAGACTGTACGTGAAAACTCTGGGAACTCGTCAAGAAAAAGCACCCCATTATGCGCCAAAGATATCTCTCCAGGCATAGGATTAGCTCCCCCGCCAACCAATGCCACCGGCGAAACCGTATGATGCGGCGTCCGGAAAGGACGTCTCGTCATCAACATCGAACCCCGGTGCAATTTCCCGGCCACGGAATGTATCTTGGTGGTCTCCAATGCCTCGGCAAGGCTCAATGGCGGCAGTATAGAAGGTAGACGCTTCGCCATCATAGACTTACCAGCTCCCGGAGGCCCAACCATAAGTATATTATGCCCCCCGGCGCAAGCCACCTCAAAAGCCCTCTTCACGCTATCCTGACCCTTCACTTCCGAAAAATCAAAATCATAACTGTCAGCTTCCGCTGCGAATATCTCACGGGTATTGATGATAGTAGGCTGTATCTCCGAAGTCTCAGCTATCACTCCTACAGCCTCAGCCAAGTCCTTAACCCCGAATACCTCTACCCTATTCACAACCGCAGCCTCAGTGACATTCGCCTCCGGCACAATCAGCCGCTTGAACCCCATCTCCCGAGCCTTGATAGCCATGGGAAGCGCTCCCTTAACTGGAAGCACCGACCCATCAAGCGACAACTCCCCCATTATCATATATTCATGAAGATGCTCCGTAGGAACCTTCTCATTCGCCGCCAACACACCGATCGCCATCGGAAGGTCGAAGGCCGCACCCTCCTTCTTCACATCTGCCGGAGAAAGGTTAATGATAGTGCTCTTATGTGGAAAACCTACCCCACTCTGCTGCAGGGCTGTAGTGATACGTGTATAAGCCTCTTTCACAGCGGCGTCCGGAAGACCCACGATACTAAATTGTGTGCCTTTCTGAACCACAGTCTCCAACGTCACTACAAACGCATCTATGCCGGATATTGCGGCTGAATATACTTTCGTCAGCATTATTTCTATCGCTATTAATTAAGTTTCGCTGAACTCAACTTAAGGGTTAAGTGGTTAAACGGTTAAAACTGCCATTAAGGAGCAAAAAGACACCAGATTTGCCACAATCAAAGCATAACTCTATAACCTTTATAACCCTCTTAACCTTCAACTTGAGCCTGCGAAAGTTGAGTTTTTTGATTTTTCTTAAGACTCTGTCCTGGCTTGGGCAATGATTGCTTCGTAGGCTTTTCATTTCTCCTCAACTCCGGCTTAATCTCCTTCTTCTGTTCTGTCTTAAGCTCCGGCTTAGACTCCTCTTTCTTTTCTGTCTT
>CAZWJO010000156.1:0-1194 GCA_964634905.1 uncultured Sangeribacter sp. | reverse complement strand
TTCTGTCTTAAGCTCCGGCTTAGACTCCTCTTTCTTTTCTGTCTTCGGCTCAGTAGTCTTTCCCGAAGCCTTCCCCATTATCTTCCGGAAAGACTTTACGGCCTCTTTCAGCTCATTCCCGGAATACGTCTCCTTCCCAAGCTTATCCTTCACAACATACCATGGCACTCTCGCCACACCCATCTTAACCATGTCATCTTCCACAAGTCCCCGAGGTTGCCAAGCCCTGACTCCCCCTTTTATTGAATCTCTACGGATAAAATTTACCCAAGTTGTACTATCGGAATCCATGTAGATATCAGCAATAATACGCTTAGTGGAATCGGGATACGCTCTGCTTAGATGTTTAAGCGAATCTGCCGCTTCCCTTCTATCCGAATTGTTTTCGGAATAGAAATATAGTATCGACCCCTTCACTTTGTCAAATTTCAGCGTATCAATACCATTGTCGCGAGATCGAACTGTAAGAGTCTTTAATCCTTCTTTCTTGACATATTCCAAGTTCCCCTCAGCATTCGTTGTGAATACTATTCCAAGCAAATCCGGTGCTCCACACATCTCAATGAGCTTCGGGTCTTTTTGACTTTTGTCAATCATATTCCATACCTTTACGAACCCCTCCGGATTCTTGCGCCGGTTCCATTCCGTGAGCATCATTATCGCCGACAATTGATCCCCCGGATTCTTCTTAACAAATTCCTCGATGCTTTTCTCAAATGCCTTGTCATCATTTTTCTTAGGATATGCCTCCTTGCGCCATTCGTTCCAACGCTCCGACACCTTATTCCCCTTAACACTCCAGGCTGCCATATCCCGTCCCTCGCCTGAAATCTTAATCTTGTCTCCACGCTCAGCATATATTAGTATATAATTGGAAGGCGACGACGCATCGCTCACATATACCAGAGTAGGGAGCCGCGTGATGCCTCGGGCAGCTGCAACTCCCTCCTGAATAGAAGCCGTCTGCTCTATCCATCTTCCTCCACGGGAATCCCAAGCATAATATGTCAGCATATAATTGCCGATATGATCCTTCGGGAATTCAAAATCTATCTTGAATTCATTCTTGACGCATCCCGTCGTAATCAGGGCAATGAGACAGACCGTCAAGGCAAATAATTTATATCCAAAAGTCTTCATATCGCAAAATTAACAAATCTTCTCCATTCTAACAAAAAAAACATCCATGAAACC
>CAZWJO010000155.1:2627-6894 GCA_964634905.1 uncultured Sangeribacter sp. | reverse complement strand
CTACGCTTTTTCGTATTCATTTTTAAGACCAAGGAGGGGAGGACCGCGGTGTTAATACGGTATGTTAAAAAGTTATTTATTTTGTATCGTACTATGTATTGCGAGTACTATTTATGGGCAAAAATTTGAGCCCAAATGGGTAGGTGAAGTAGTTATTCTTGATGTCGAAAATGATTCCATTTTCCAACCAACTGAAAAAAGTTCAGTTAAGATAAAGACTAAACAGTCTGCTGGTCAACTATTGGTTGGTATCGGAAATATCCGACAAAAAGTTTATATTGACGGAGCTGCGTCCCCTGTTCAATTGGATCCAACAAAACCGATAACATTAATTGTAAAGTGTAAAGATAATGATTCAGATCCATCGTCTTTTATACAAATTGTGAAATTTGAAAAAGGAAAGAAAGAAGATCTGAATTATCCAATATTAATTGGTTAGGAAATACGTCAGAAGGTAATATGCAAATTGTTCCTTATGAAGCGGATGTTTATGGTAAATCTTCTTATATCCTAACGGTGCCTCCACTTGAAGGTGAATTTGGTGTGAGAATTTTAAATCCAAACGATAGAGATGAGAAGGTTCCAGTTTTTTATTGTTACGGAACAACAAGCTTTGGACAAACTGTTTCATCTAAGGTGCAATCACAGAACACAGATAAGCCCGTTAAAGATGGAACATTTTATGAACACTCTGGATTACTTCGCCCAGTTTATAAAAATAATAAGGGACAACGATTTGTAGTTATAGATAAAGATGAACGTGTGTATATACCAAACGAGTAGGGATAAAGGAAAGTAAATACTGTCTAATGATGAAAAAGATTATAATTTGTGCCATGATACTTTTTTTTATGGGATGTAGTACTTCTTCAAATGAAGACGAGAAAATGATTAAAAATTCGAGGTTAGCCGTATTAGAGTTAAATAAAAAATACAACCAACTTTACCAAGTAGTGATGGAAGGTTATCTGAGCGGAAACAAAGAATTTGAAGCAGCAGGAATCTGTCTTCAATCTCTCACAATGGAGATTATCAATGTAAATAAGGCCTTGCATATTGATTGTAAACAATATGGGAAAAATGGAAATCCTCAAATGATAGAAGATAAGAATGGGAAGTTATCTCCTATTGAAATAATTCCCGATGAATTAAAAATTGATGACTAACAATAAACTTAATGGTTGAAACTAAAGATGTGAGTTTGTATTGTAATCTTATATAGATAGTTATGTTTCACAGTTTATTATGAGATGAAGCATAACTTTCATTTATAATTGTAATTTTTATTGATTTGTACTACATTATAGATTATTATATGCGTAATTTACCCACCATTTTAATAAGTTTGTTTCTGTTTGTCTCTTGTACAAATAAAGAAAAACAGAAGATGGAAATTAAGGAAGAGATTCTAAAAGAAATCTATAAAGATAATGATTTAATAAAAGGAGACGGGTCAAAATTTTATGGAGAACATATATCCATAGGAGGCAATATCTATTATATTCATCACTCGACTCTAAATTGTCCTGCTATCCATTCTGGGGTACAAAGAAATTGGCACAGTACCATTGAAGGCCATAATACTTTTTGTAATATTTGCATGGATGACTATCATATAACACGGTTTGAAAAAATGTTTTTCTCGGATAAGTAAATGATTTATTCTGAAAATGCTAAGCTATATGAAAGAATTAGGTGTATTTGTTTTTACTGCATTAGCATGCATTGGGATATGTGTTGTGTTAGGCTTGTGTACTCGTCATACTGAAAAGGATGAGAAGAACAGAGATGATATTATCCTTACTTTAGGACGTGGATTTGGATTGTTTGTCATGATTTCAACCGTAATAAGTATACTTGTAGCGATAATATATCTTATAGCGGGATAGTAGTATACAGCGACTTTAGTGTGATTTTAAGATTTTTGGTATTGAATGGCTTTGGGTTCTTTACATGACAGACTATTAGAATTCATAAATTATCGAGAAATCTTTTGTTGAGAATTTAACGACCCAAACTGCGGAAATACCGGTTCAATCCCTGGTTCTGGTCTAACCCTAAGCTTTGATGGAATTTGTTGCAAAATATTTAGATTGTAACTAAACTTTAGTTACTTTTGCGATAAACTTTAGAAAATGGGAATAAAGGAGAAACTGGTAACATTATAAAGGGATATGTGATGAGGCAGGTATATGATTATCTTAAAAACGACAAATTAATATGAATACACTTAAATATAAAGGATTTTTGGGATCTGTTGCATTCAGTGAGGCGGATAATGTTTTTTTTGGTAAAATAGAAGGAATAGACGGACTTGTCAATTTCGAAGGGGAAAGTGTCAAAGAACTCACTGACGCTTTTCATGAGGCAGTAGATGATTACTTAGCCTATTGCGAAGAGGAAGGCATAGAGCCTCATAAGAGTTATTCAGGGACATTCAATGTGCGTCTTTCCCCGGATTTACATAGCAGAATTGCGTATTTGGCTAAACAGACCGGTGTGTCTATTAATTCATTTATACGTACAGCTGTCGAAAAACAAATTTCAGCCATGCTTTAGCGTGGTGTCAATAATTTAAAATGCCTCTATGTGAGAGATCTATATTTATTTCTTTGCCCCTTTGCATGAGCGTTAAACCCCTAAACCATTAATAAGAGGGTAGGGGAGGGTGTCGGTGGGTCCGTCGTAGGTGATGGAACCCTTTTCCATTAGGATGGCTCGGGTGCATAGACGTCGGACAAGGTTCATGTCGTGGGAAGACATGAGCATGGTATGTGGCAGACGGTCTATGATGCTGATGAATTGTGCTTCGGCTGCGAAGTCAAGGCCGGAGGTGGGCTCGTCGAATACGAGTATGTCAGGGCGCATAGAGAGGACTGTGGCTATAGATGCCATTTTCTTTTGTCCTCCTGAGAGGTGGAAGGGTGGGTAGGTACGAAATTGTGTGCAGTTAGTGATTTTTAGCGCTTCATCTACACGGTTAGATATTTCTTCTTCTGTCAGACCCATATTTTGCGGTCCGAATGACACGTCAGCCTCCACTGTCGGCATAAAAAGTTGGTCGTCAGCATTCTGAAACACCATTCCTACACTCTTCCTACACTCCACGACATTTTTCTTATCGATGACCGTGCCATTAACTGCGACTGTTCCCCTGTCAGCCAAAAGAAGACCATTAGTATGTAGCAAAAGGGTTGATTTCCCGGAGCCATTAAGTCCGACAAGAGCCACTTTCTCTCCCGGCATTATTGAGAAAGTTACATCGTGCAATACCTCCTTCCCACTGGGATAAGAAAAACATACATCATCAAACTGAAGTGCCGGAATATTCATAAGCGAGAAGCGATTAGCGTCAATAACAATGAAGGAATGTCTAAAAATCGGAGTATCAGAAAGACAGGAATCCAGACAAGACAATAGACTGTATCAGCAGTATCCCAATGCGAATCTGCCAATGAGCTTAGCCTGCCATTGAATCCCCGTGCTTTCATAGCCATATTTATCCGTCGGCTCCGTTCTATAGTGCGAATAAGCAATTGCCCTACAAATGGTCCCCACATGGAAGCGCTAAATGAGCTTTTGCCATACGACCGAGCTTGGCGGCCACGTTGCATAGTCAATGCTTCTTGAAGAAGAACTGTGAGGTAGCGATATACCATCAGCAGCTGGGTGACAATTAAAGAAGGACATCCAAACCGGCGCATAGCCTCACAGATATCATTGAAACCAGCTACGCAAATCAACAGCAAGAGTGCCTGGGTAGCTAAAAGTCCTCGTATGATAATGGAAATGAAACTGAGCCATCCGGTACTGATTGGGATTCCAAAGAGAAAGAAGGCTGGAGTGCGGTCGTAGATAGGATTGAAAATCCCGATGAAGATCAGAATAGGTAGCACGAATAGGGAATTGCAGAAGAGTCGCTCATACGCAATATGGGCAAGTGGAGCGGAGATAATAGGATAGGCGGCAAACCATATTATCATATCTGTGCGATGAAGAGGTACGCTGAGCATAGCCAAGAGATATAGAAGCGTCACAATCAACAATGCCCGTGGGTCAATGTCGCTGATATGCGATGTCATTGCCGACTTTAGTTGACGGTCATTGAGGATAGTTATGGCTTTTTCTAAGCGTGTCTGCTTCATTTCTTGCCTTGGGAGGAGGACTTACTTACAGTGTGGAAGCGGTGAAAAAGTATGGTTGTGATAGCCCAAAGCATAACCATCACGATAAGAGCTCCTACAATACCGGCCAAGCGAGAGTCATA
>CAZWJO010000155.1:0-2527 GCA_964634905.1 uncultured Sangeribacter sp. | reverse complement strand
AAAGCATAACCATCACGATAAGAGCTCCTACAATACCGGCCAAGCGAGAGTCATAATCAGGCATAAAAGCTGTAGGAGGTGTAGCTGAGGGCATATCTGTAATACCGGAAACCTTTTCTATCGACCATTCAAGACCGTCAGGATTTTCAGAGGCAATCCATGTGAATGCTCCGGCAAAGACGAGAGTCGCAATCCCGAATCCTATCAAAACCTTCTTTATGCTCCCACGGCTTCCCAGAGCTCTATTCTCTTCTGGGCGTAGGCTGGAATGGCTGCTTTCCATGGGCATATATCCGAAAAGGGTCTCGGGGCGGTATTTCGCTATAAAGCATACTACAGCGGATGTCGCTATTCCTTCTATTGCTCCAATGGCGAGATGTATCGGCAGCATGAAGGCAAGAAAAGTTGATGTCGGAAGTGCAGTTATTCCGGAAATTTCTGTTTCAAGGGTAACTCCGGCGGCTCCTATCTCCAAGGCGATTATTGATGCCGCGATAGAAGCTAATGAGAGTCGCCATGTTTTTAGGGATTTGCCGGCAATAGGACGATAGATGAGAGGATATGCTATAAGGCATGAAGTGGCTGCCATATTGAGGATATTGCAGCCTAAAGCGAGCAGCCCTCCGTCAGCAAAAATTAGACATTGGATTATCAGCACTGAGCAGAGTGTGATGAATGCAGCCCATGGTCCTAAGATAGCGCTGAGAAGTACACCGCCGATTACATGGCCGCTTGATCCGGTACCCGGGATGGTAAAATTAATCATCTGCGCTGCAAAAACGAAGGCGCCCATCACCCCCATAAGGGGGATGATGTCGTCTCGTTTTATCTGTTTCACTTTTGATGTCGCCACCGCGATGAGGGCCGCTGCGGCTACTCCTGCCCCGGCGGCTACTGCCGGCGACAAGAGCGCATCTGCCATGTGCATATTTCAGTTTTCAAAGTTTATTGGCCATATAAGCCCTATATGGCCTATAAGTATTATTTATTTTTATTCTTGAGGCGTGCTACGAAAGAGTCCCAATCGGAATCCCACTCAGAGTGCATATCGCCACCCTTATCAAACTTGTAGAGAGGCAGAAGGAAAAGCCATGTTGCTACGCAGAATGGCCCCGTCAATGTGGGTAGACCGAAGGGCACCATCATAGCGTCCATAGCTGCTTGGATGAAGAATGTGGCGATGATTGCCACGACAGCCCATGCCGCTGACTTGATGTTGGGGTTATAGAATGTGCAGCCGATTGCAATCGCTGTCAGCACGGGGCTGAATCCGTAAAGACCATTTGCGATATCTGCTCCATCAGCCTTAAAGAGGATGGCAAGAGCAAGTGAGATAGCAGAACCCATGGCTGCCCAGAATGCAGCCCAGCGGCTACAAAGAGCGAGACCAACGAGGAAGAATATTCCAGTCACCCATGAATTGATCAAGAATACCTGTGCAATACCTTTAAGCCAGTAGATGACGAGATCTCCGAAACTTGTAGCGAGTTCAGGATTGACATGCTCAATTAGTTCCGGAGTGGATAGAGAGACAGGTGCGATTCCGTCAAGCATACGGGATGCAAGGAGGAAGAACCAAGTCAGCAACACGAATGGGAACGTGAATGAATTTACCTTGAAAGGGGCAAGAAGATTATTAAGAGCTGTGCGTACCCATGTGGAGAGCATGGCACAGAAAATCATGGCAGCCCACATGAGCCAAGTATCGCCAAGGAATGTCGGGAATGCGCAGCCTACAAGTATGCCGTTGAAACCCCAAAGGCCAGCGGTGCCTCCTTTGGCATTCGGCTCAAGCAAAGCTCCGGCAACAGTGGAGGCTATAAGCGCAACAAGAGCTCCCCATGCTACTGCAGGGGTATGACATTCGTATGAACCCCAGAAGATGCCAGCGAGAAATAATAGACCAGTCCATGCGCTCTGCTGGAACATTACTTGGCCGGCACCATTTAGAATTGAGGTGACGGTCGTCATTACCTTTTTCATAATTTTAGAATTGAGAATTGAGAATTGAGAATTGAGGATTAGCGCCAGGGGAATTCGGGAGGGAGGGGTTTCCCTTTTACTTGCTGGCGGACTTTTGAGCAGAATTCGCGGACCACTTTCTTTACGGGGCCGGTCTCCATGCCGAGGACCTTGAAGAGGAGTCCGGCGTTGTTGGGGAGATGGGTGATTCCGGCTGCGAGCCGCTGCTTAGGATCGTAGAAGGCTTCCACTGCGTCGTAGATGGGCTGGATGTTTTCTTCCGGAGTCATCACAAGCACATTGGCGAAGATGTCGAATCCATGCATGACTCCGATGTCGCGGATATGCGACTTCTGAGGGTCGATGATGAATTTCTCACGGAAAAGCTGAGTGCCGTCGGGGCGTTCGCCATGCGAGCAGACGGATAAGATATCGAATTTGAAGAGTTCTCCGCCGTTGTAATATTTTCGTCCGCCCATATAAATTTCAGAGTAGAACACAGTAGCTGTGGGATGCACCACGAGTTGGGTGTCGCTGATGAAACGAGTATGGGCATGGGGAAATA
>CAZWJO010000154.1:5571-6914 GCA_964634905.1 uncultured Sangeribacter sp. | reverse complement strand
CCAATTAGACCAATTAGACCAATTAGACCAATTAGACTAATTAGACCAATTAGACTAATTTAGACCAATCAGACCAATAATCCTTATTCGATATGAAAAAGCAATTGCACTCAATTATAATATTCTCTTTGGCGATGATGATTATGTCTTGTTCTCATCGCTCAGATAATCTTTCTGATTTTACAGAGAATCTCTATTCTCCTTCTGAAGCGTCCGGCTATTCTATATCCGGCAAGGAAGGAAGTGAAAGTACTCTTCTGACTATATCCAACCCATGGCAAGGGGCTGACAGCGTAGCAACGAAGCTATTCATTGCCCGAGCAGGAGATGAAGTGCCGTTGACATATAACGGACAAGTGCTTGATGGAGAAGCCAAACGCATTGTCGCCACTTCCTCAACACATGTCGCAATGCTTGATGCCTTAGGAGCTACTGACCGGATTGTGGGAGTTTCGGGGATAAACTATATCTCAAATCCTAAAATACAAAAGCGACGCGATGAAATATCCGATATAGGATACGAAGGAAACATCAATTACGAGGCTCTCTTGGCTGCAGACCCTGACATAGTATTGCTATACGGAGTGAACGGTGCTAATTCGATGGAAGGGAAACTTCTCGAACTTAATATACCATACGTCTATATAGGCGACTATCTTGAGGAGTCTCCACTTGGAAAGACGGAATGGATACTGCCTATTGCTGAAATCATTGGGGAGAGGGAAAAGGGTGAAGAAACATTCAAGGAGATTGCCGGAAGATACAATGATCTTAAGAAGAAAGTGGCGGATGCGGCCATCGATTCACCTTCGGTGATGCTCAATGTTCCATACGGCGACTCTTGGTTTATGCCGTCATCATCAAGCTATATGGCGCGGCTGATAAGCGATGCCGGAGGAGATTACATCTACAAGAAAGATTCCGGCAACACTTCTTTGCCAATTGATCTTGAAGAAGCCTATACGCTCGCCTCACAAGCCGATTTTTGGCTTAACACCGACCAGGTGACATCATTGGCCACTCTTGCAAAGAAATGCCCAAAATTCACGGATACACGCATTTTTCGGAATGGGGCTGTCTATAACAATACGCTCCGGTCAAATGCAGCCGGAGGAAACGACTTTTTTGAATCCGGGATCACAAATCCCGACTTGATACTCCAGGATCTCATCAGCCTCTTCCACCCGGAGATATCGAAAGCCCCTTTCTACTACTATCAGAAGCTCCAACCATAACCTTAAAGCCCTTAAAGCCCTTAAAGCCCCTAAAGCCCCCTAAAGCCAACAAATCTCTAATGAAGCATCATTCCTATTTATTCATATTTCTTGTCGCATTGCTACTGT
>CAZWJO010000154.1:0-5471 GCA_964634905.1 uncultured Sangeribacter sp. | reverse complement strand
TCTCTAATGAAGCATCATTCCTATTTATTCATATTTCTTGTCGCATTGCTACTGTCTTTGACTGCAACTGACATCGCACTTGGCTCCACCTCGATTCCTTTAGCTCAGGTATGGGCAGCCTTGACCGGGGGTAATTGTCCTCCGGCAGTGGCGCGTATCGTCGTTAATATCAGGCTTATCAAGGCCATTGTGGCTATATTGGCGGGAGCGGCTATATCAGTTTCAGGACTTCAGATGCAAACACTTTTCCGGAATCCACTTGCCGGTCCATACGTGCTCGGTATAAGTTCAGGAGCATCCCTTGGCGTGGCTCTGTTTTTGCTCGGAGCTCCTTTGTTTGGGATGTCGCCGACTATGTCATCCTTGGGTATAGCAGGAGCGGCTTGGATTGGTTCGGCAGCAGTGCTCTTCATAGTTGGGGCTGTTGCTTCCCGGATAAAAGATATAATGGTAATCCTTATCCTTGGCATGATGTTTTCGTCTGGAATCAGTGCTGTGGTGCAGATTTTACAGTATCTCAGCCGTGATGAATCACTCAAGGCCTTCGTTATCTGGACTATGGGGTCGTTAGGGGATGTCACTGTTTCGCAACTTTGGATTCTCTTGCCAGCAGTAGCTGCCGGTATCATTCTCGCCATAGTGACCATCAAACCACTCAATTTATTGCTGTTTGGCGAAGAATATGCTCGTACAATGGGACTCGACATCAAGAGATCGAGAGCACTTCTTTTCCTCTCCACTACCCTACTTGCAGGCACAGTGACTGCATTCTGCGGACCGATTGGTTTTATCGGGCTTGCAATGCCGCATGTCACTCGGATGATATTCCGCACCTCCGACCACCGGGTGCTTGTGCCGGCGACACTACTCACCGGATCTGTGATATTGCTAATCTGTGATATCATATCTAAGATGCTCACTCTCCCCATCAACTCTATTACGGCACTCCTCGGCATCCCTATTGTAATTTTAGTTGTATTGAAGCTAAAATAGCTATGATAGCTATCTTAGCTATAATAGCTATGATAAAAAATGATAAGCTTAAAAAATCTCACCATAGGCTATAAAGGAAGAATTCTTCTGAAAGATGTCTCAGCATCTTTCGATAAGTCTACCCTCACATCTCTGATCGGCCGCAATGGCACCGGCAAATCCACACTCCTCAGAGCAATAGCAGGATTGAATCCCAACTATTCCGGCACAATTCTTCTCGATGGGAAAGATATCAATGACCTTTCTCCTATCGCATTGGCCAAGACCCTTGCATTTGTTTCCACTCAGCGCACCCGTATACCTTCGATGAGATGCGTTGATGCTGTGGCTATGGGACGCGCACCCTATACCAACTGGATAGGCCGAATGCGGAAAGAGGATGAGGAGATTGTAATGCGATCTCTCGCCGATGTAGGTATGGAAAGTTTTGCGCAGCGTACCCTCGACACTATGAGCGACGGAGAGTGTCAGCGAGTCATGATCGCCCGTGCGCTTGCGCAGGACACTCCTATCATCCTTCTTGATGAACCTACTTCATTCCTCGATATGCCAAGCAGATACGACCTGGTCGATCTACTTGGTCGCCTTGCACACGAACAGGGGAAGTGCATACTTTTTTCTACTCATGAACTTGACATAGCCACCCAGAAATGCGACTATGTCGCTATGATCGACACTCCGGAGCTAATTCACCTTCCTTCAGCAGAGTTCCTTGAATCAGGACATTTGGATAGGCTTTGGGATAAAGCAAAGCAGCCCATCATCTGAGGGGCTGCTTTTATAGTCTTTGGATATATCTAGATTCATCAAGATGAATCTAGATATATCCAATTTTAGATTTTTGAATTGACGATCTTGAGGATGGAGGATTCACGCTCTTCAGCGAGGCGTTCGAGATCGGCGGCTTCGGAGACGAGGGAATCAGCCATCTGACGGTCTTTGAGCCCTGCTGCGTTTATGCGGACATTGAGGCCGGCTCCGCGCACTGCAGCTCGTGCTGCCAAAGCTCCTACACCAGCATCTGTCACAGAAGAGGGATTACCGTCAGCAGCCATATTTTCTACCAAGTCAAAGACTTCGTATGCCTTCTTCATAGTCTTCAAAGGCACTTGTGTGGCATATAGAGTAGCCTCTTCCAAAGCAGCCGCACGTGCCGCTTTTTCCTCATCGGTCTTTTTCGGCATAGCGAATACAGCCATTATACGGTTGAAGGCCGCCGTATCTTCATCTACAAGATGGAGCAATTCGTCCATCAGATGCTGGCCAATTTCAGCGGCATCAGAGAACTCTTCCCAACGGTCGTCGTATGCCGCCTTATGGGCAGATAGATTTGCCACCATAGTGCCGAGAGCAGCCCCAAGAGCACCCATATATGCTGAGATACTGCCACCCCCAGGAGCAGGAGATTCTGACGCTGTCTCCTCAGCAAAGCCCTTTACTGTAAGGTCGATAAGTTTCTTTGCTGAATTATCCTCAATAAGATATTCTATCACCTTCTGCTTAGGATCGAACGGAGCGAGTTGGTCGAGACCCATTGACTTGATGGCTATGCGAATTATCTCCTCTTCAGGAATACCGGTACTGCGTTGTTGTTTGTGCAAGAAGTACTTCCCTGCATCAATCAGAGTGCGTTTTGGCACAAGTCCTACAATCTCAGTACCTGTCACTCTTACACCCCTTGCATCTGCTTTACGGCACACTTCATCAAAAGCCTCGTGAAGAGGTACCTGTGCTATGTCTGTGATGTTCATTGACACCTGAGCGATACCGTATTCATCAATATACCAGCCAATGGCCTTTGTGCCTTTCAGTGTGCCCGGAATCATGATGGGTTTACCATTTTCATCCTTCATAGGTTTGCCGGTCACTTTTCCACCCTCACGCATCGGACGACCCTTCTCGCGCACATCGAAAGCGATGGCATTAGCACGGCGTGTGGAAGTGGTATTAAGGTTGAAATTGACTGCGATAAGGAAGTCACGAGCACCTATTGTTGTGGCACCTGTCTTAGCTACCTCAGCATCATACGGACGGTTGCCGAAATCAGGACCTTTCTCTTCTGAACCCATTTTGTTAGGAAGCGCCTCATACTCACCTTCGCGACAAACTGCAAGGTTTTTTCTTTCAGGACGGAAGGCGGCTGCCTCATAGCAATATGTAGGAATATTCAATTCGGTTGCCACTCTTTCTGCAAGTTTTCTTGCCAGTTCGGCGCACTCTTCAAGAGTGATACCGGCTACCGGGATTAGTGGACATACATCAGTGGCACCCATACGGGGATGTGCGCCGTGATGGGTTGTCATATCGATTACCTCAGCGGCTTTCTTTATTCCTTGGAAAGCAGCTTCCACGACAGCGTCTGGTGCTCCAACGAATGTCACCACAGTGCGGTTAGTAGCCTCACCAGGATCCACATCAAGTAGGCTAATCCCTTCTACGCTTTGTATTGCCTCAGTTATTTCCTTAATCTTTGCTTTGTCGCGACCCTCACTGAAATTGGGGACGCATTCTATGATTGGATTTTTTTCCATGATATTTGGGTTATTTTTTCATGATTTCTCACGATTCTCAGGATATATCAAGATGAATCAAGATTTATCAAGATATATCCTTGATTGATATATCCTTGATTATTGAAAGCGGTTTTTGTCTCTTTGGGTCTTTTTTTGGAGCGTCATGCGGAAAGCTTCAGTGAGATCTACTCCAGTCTGGTTGGCGAGGCAGACGACGACCCAGAGGACATCGGCAAGTTCTTCCTCAAGATTCCGGTCGAGATCACTTTTCTTCGACACCTGAGGACCATACTTTCGCACAATGACACGAGCCAGCTCTCCTACCTCCTCAGTAAGAATAGCCATATTCGCAAGCGGCGGAAAGTACCCTTTGCCGAAATCCCGTATCCAGCAATCCACTTCCCGCTGCATCTCCTCCACAGTCAAATTTTTAAAAGTCTCCACAGTTAACTGATATTTTGACAACTTGACAACTTGACAACTCGACAACCTGACAACCTGACAACCTGACAACTCGACAACCTGACAACCTGACAACCTGACAACTCACCAACCTGACAACTCAAATTATTTGTAAAAGTCTGAGTTCATCACGAATCTCGTTACCGCTAAGAGTGCGTCGTCGCGAGATGATGCGTGCGAACTCATCTATAGCGGGGTGAAGGCGAGGATTGGCAAAAATACGTCTGGAATAACTGAGCGTGCGGTTGAAGAGAGCATCAATCTCATCATCTTCCAGCCCACAACTATCACGCCCTTCACGTAGTATCTCATTGTGGATTTCGCCGAGGATATCCACAGGAACGTCACGGTGCATGCGTACCATAGAACGCGACAGGACGTTGCTGATCACCATCGAGGCTGTGATATGAAAATTATGTACAAGGTTGTCCCATGTACTCTTAGGAGATATCGATGGACTGCCTGAGAAATAGTATTCATTGGAAAATTCCACCATGGTGTCGTCATCACCGTCAAGACTCACTTCCGCAATCCTGTCGAAAGCATCCAATGCTGCGAGTGAAATAGCCATGCCTGCAAGTCCGTAGGCGCGGTCATCCTCATTTGAATACTCAAGCGTCAGAGCCTTATCTTCCTTATCTTTATTATTCTTTTCCTTCATATTTTTTCAAAATATTCGTAATCTTAGCTAAAATAGCTATATTAGCTAAATAGCTAAAGTAGCTATTCCTTTAACAAATAATCTGGTCATTGAGTTGCATCAAAAAATAATCTGCAATCCAGCTGCGGCATTGAATCCTTCAAGTGGCAGTCCCGGTAAAATTTCCTCATGTCTGTTGAGAAGATTGTTGAGTTCTGCCCCTATACTTACTTTGTTGGTTATACGGTATTCTCCACTCAGATCGACGCGGCTGATTCTACCCAGAGAATACATACGCTTGGCCCTAAGTCTATAGTCAAGGCGGAGTGAGAGTTTGTCAATAGGACGAGATTCTACGGAAAGGTCTGCTGTGACCTTCGGACGGTCAAAACCGTTCAGGAAACCAGTCTCTCCATTTTGGGGTTGTAATGCAAGTCTACCGTGTATTCTAAAGAAGCGGCTGAATTCAAAGCCGGCATTAGCTGCGATACTGTAGCCATGTATCTTGCCGGTTTGAGTATAACTTCCGTAAGCTGCAAGATTATCGTTGAGTAGAGCCTGATATAGTCCTCCGAAACTTTCGTCTGTGGTGGTTCGCCAATCTCCTTCCACACCCAAAGTCCACTTACCACCCGGATTCAACTGGAAAGCTATGCGCACGTCGAATGGAGTATACGCCGCCTGATAGCATCCATAGCCAGGATTGGAATAATAATCCATAGAGTGCATCCAAGCAAGAGTTCGGAGATGAGTGCCACCTCCTATCGATGCAAGGAATGCAGTTATACCCTTACGTGCTGAAAAGTTTACATCGGGAGCGATACGGAAACGCGTTGATTCTCCATTGCCCACCACTGCCAAGT
>CAZWJO010000153.1:0-6962 GCA_964634905.1 uncultured Sangeribacter sp. | reverse complement strand
AAAATTACTGCTTTTTTTTGAATTGTGCAAATTTTTGATGTACTTTTTTAATTATATTCGAAAAATTCTTAGAAAATGTACTTCACTCCAGCTTCTCCTATCATGCCTGGAATCGGAGGGACTGTCTTTATGATTTCTATCTCGCCGTTTTTCACCTGGGGCCATTTCTGTTTTACCATTTTTCCAAATCTGACAGTTACTGTTTCAAGGAGAGATACCGGAACAGACATTATATGCTTCAAAAGATCATATACTGCAGCGTAGGAAACTGTTAAGTCCAAATTATCTTTAGTCTCGTCAAAATTGGAAGCGTCAATGCGCAAAAGCACATTAATACGATATTGATTGCCTGTTACAGTTTCTTCCGGCATCACGCCATGGCGTCCATAAATGAGAACATCGCGCAATTGAATCTCAAATTCAGGCTTCACTGGCAAGGAATTTTGGCAATTCGTTTTGCATGTCTTCCTCCCTCAAATTGCGCTTCAAGATAAGCATCCACAATCTGGTAAGCTTCTTCCACAGAAATGAAGCGAGCTGGGAGTACGAGGAAATTAGCATCATTGTGTTGTCGAGCTAATGCTGCAAGTTCCGGAAGCCAGCAAAGCGCTGCCCGAATTTTCTGGTGTTTGTTGAGAGTGATTTGGATTCCGTTGCCACTGCCACACATTGCGATGCCGAAATCACATTCTCCGGCTTCTACAGCTCTGGCTGCTGGATGTGCAAAGTCGGCATAATCGCAAGACTCTGGACTGTAGGTACCGAAATCGACTGTTTCATAACCCTTAGATTCAACGTATGGTTTGATGATCGACTTAAGGTCGAATGCTGCATGATCTGATGCAAATGCTATTTTCATGATATTTAACTATTGGTTTTTATTAATTTCAGTTTCGCAAACTCAATTTAAGGTTTATGAGTTGAGGGGTTAAAAGATTAAAATTAGCCAATTGAAAAATGTATAAAAATTATCATATTTTATCTCTAAATTATAATCCGTTAACCCAATAACCTTTTAACCTTCAACTTGAGCTTGTGAAAGTAGAGTTATTAATTCGTAATTGTCAATTTAATGTTTGTTGTGCGTCAGAAGAGGATTTTTCTTTCGGAAGCTCTTCCATTGCTCCCTTGTCTTCGGCAAGCACTTCTTGAGAATGTTGATGCCATACTTTGTTTGTTTCTTCAATAAACTCTAATATAGAGTCTCTACCTTTTTTCTTCTCTGAAGAAGTTAGGAATATCGGTGGAAGTTCTTCCCATCGGTCAAGAAGCTCCTTCTTGAACAGAGCTATGTTATTCTCTGCAACTTTCTGGCTTACCTTATCAGCTTTGGTGAAAACTATGGCAATTGGAACGCCATTCTCGCCACAGAAATCCAGGAACTCCAGATCAATTTTTTGAGGTTCATGTCTGACATCAATAAGCACAAACAGACAAGCTAACTGATTGCGACCAAGTGCATATCCCTGAATCATACGGGAAAAGGCCTGACGCTGGTCTTTACCTCTTGCGGCATATCCATATCCAGGGAGGTCCACGATATACCAACTGCCATTATTAATCTTAAAATGATTGATAAGCAAAGTTTTTCCTGGCTTTTGGGAAGTTTTTGCAAGTGAACTATTATTGGTCAGCATATTAATAAGGGAAGATTTGCCGACATTAGATCGCCCAATAAAGGCATATTCCGGAACATCCGTTTGTGGACATTGATCTACTCTTGAGCTGCTTATCTCATATTTTGCGTTTTTGATTTCCATAGATTTAAGAATTTTAAATTAGCATATTATATTAAAAAAACAATCCATGGATGGCTTTGATTGATTCGACAGTATCTTTTTCCTCAACGACGAAAGAGACTGTAGTATCAGATGTACCTTCGGATGATGCCAATGGTCTTATTCCATTGCGGAGAAGAGTATTGAGGATTCTGCCATTAATTCCTTTCAGATGTTTAATTCCTTCGCCTACTACGGCAATTGTGGAGAGATTTTCTTCAAATGATATGGAATCCAAAGCTCCGTCAATCAGTTCTGGGGCAAATTCTTCATTTAGCACCCTTGATGCATTTGACAGGTCGTTTGAGGAGATAGCGAATGAAAATTCGTGGTTTTCTCCAGGCTGAGCTAAGAGAAAAACACTAATGCCATTCCGAGCGAGAGCATTATAAGCCCTTGTGTTGATTTGTGCAACATTCTCTGTAAGGCAACCCTTGAGTTTCACAAGACATGTATTCTTTATCGCTGTCACTCCTTTTATAGGGTAATCATTTGAATTAGAAGAGTCTGATATAAAAGTGCCGGGTGCTTTGGGATTGAATGTATTGAGTATGCGAATTGGTATACTTTTGTGGAATACCGGATAGATGGTAGGAGGATATATCACTTTTGCTCCGAATGAGCAAAGTTCCATACTCTCAATAAATGACATTTCCGGGAGGACCTTTGCATCTTTGATGATACGAGGATCTGCCGTCATAAATCCATCTACGTCAGTCCAAATATCAAGCATGTCTGCATCCAGAGCTGCCGCAATTAAAGCTGCAGTATAGTCACTTCCCCCTCTTCCAAGATTAGTTATCTCGCCTGAATCTCGGTCCTGAGATATAAAACCTCCGGTAATGTGAGGACCTTCTTGGATATTACTGAATTCATGCAGAATCAGATTGTGAGTAAGCGAGACATCGGCAATATTTTTGTCAAACCATTTTTCAGTTTTAATGAAATCCAATGAATTATGCAAATGTCCATTTTGTATTATGCCGGCAACGATAGGAGCTGACATTCTCTCGCCGAGACTCACAATCACATTGAGCGTCTTTTCAGGAAGATGTCCAATCAAAGACACTCCTTCGTAAGTTCGACGCAGTTCTTCGAGTAAAGAATCTACAATTGTCAGTACATTGGTTTTATTTTCTTCTCTGACAAGTTTATTGATAATATCGTAGTGCCTTTGAGCGATTGCATCTGCTTCTGATTTCCAATCTCCTCCATTTGCAGCCAGATGGGCTGTAGCTATAAGTTTGTCAGTCAGTCCTCCAAGGGCCGACACTACCACAACCGTATCTGGCGGAAGGGTTTCCACTATGCTTCTGACATTTTTCAGGCTTTCAACAGTACCAACTGAAGTGCCTCCAAACTTCAATACATTCATGATGCAAAATTAATAAAAAATTATGACGTGACAAACCTAAATCAAATAAGAGCGTTAATTAAGTATAAATAATCTTGATTTAAATTATCATACTATGAACACAGCCGTAAAAACCTACACTGATTATAATGGATTCATTGAAGCTCTCCGTAGGGCCGAGTCGCTTAGAAAGCGTATGAATGTCAAAGAGAATCCACAATCCGATAAACTGAAGTTTGAGCCTATTACACATGCAGATATGGAAATGATTTTTCATTATCTGAGCATGGAAAAAGGTAGAACCACAGATTTCTCTTACGCAGGAATATTAATGTGGATAGACTTTTTTAAATATGAATTCGCAATATTCGAGGATACTCTTTTTATCAAGGGAGTAGTGGAAAACGATACCGAAACTCCGGCTTTTTCTCTCCCCATAGGAAAAATGCCTTTAAAAGAAAGTCTTGAAAAGATTCGGGAATATTGCCACCACAACGAGATTCCTGCTGTCTTGTCAGCAGTTCCAGAGTATGCGGTCGATGAATTGGAAGAAGCTGGCATTTCGTCGATTAATCCTCTTGATGATTGGGGCGACTATCTATATGATGCCAAAATGCTTTCTACCCTGTCGGGTAAAAAGATGGGTAAGAAGCGTAATCATGTTAACAAATTTGATTCTCTTTATCCCGATTATAAATTGATTCCATTGGATGCGTCTAATGTTGACAAAGCTATGGAATTTATGACAGTCATAGATGAAGAAGGCGACGAGACCCCTATGGCTATTGAGGAAAGACGCATGACAAGGAAACTTCTTGAAATGATAAAGGAAGGAGACATTCGATTAGAAGGGGCTATACTTATGGTTGGAGACGACATAGCTGCGTTTACAATTGGGGATGTCAAGAATGACACTCTTTTCGTGCATGTTGAAAAAGCATGCCGTGCCTTTGAAGGAAGTTATGAAAAAATCAATAAGGAGTTTGCTGCAATGATGTGCGAGCGGCATCCTGAAATTATGTATATTAACCGAGAAGATGATTCAGGTGATGAAGGGTTGAGAAAAGCAAAGCAGTCTTATCATCCGATAGAAATATTAAAGAAATATAATATAGCCCTGTGAATTTTGCAGAATGGATAATTTTTGGTAATTTTGCATTGAAAAAGCACTAAAGCTTCTTAAAACTCAACTTTCGTTTTGAACGTTGAAGGTTATTTAGATTATTGAGGTTAATAAGGTTATTACATATAAGAAAAGTTATTAGTACCCATAAATAATCTTAATAGTAATTATCTTTCAATTAAAAAACATCGTGCGAAAGAGGAATTAATATTAGAATACCAAAATAGATAAACGTGATGAGCGACGTATTAGTCATCATACCGACATATAATGAAATAGAGAATATTAGCCAGATGCTCAGGACAGTTATGAAACTTCCTGATGCATTTGATGTTCTCGTTATTGATGATGGTTCACCTGATGGAACAGCTGATGCTGTCAGATCCTCTATGCGTGACTATCCGGGAAGGATACATCTTGAATGTCGTACAGGAAAACTTGGTTTGGGCACAGCATATATCCATGGATTCAGATGGGCTCTTGAAAGAGACTATCAATATATAATAGAAATGGATGCAGATTTCTCCCATAATCCGGATGACTTGACTCGGCTTTATCATGAATGTAAGGACAAAGAGGCTGATGTATGTGTTGGTTCCCGATATATTACAGGTGTGAATGTTGTCAATTGGCCGATGGGAAGGGTGTTGATGTCTTATTTCGCTTCTGCTTATGTGCGATTTATCACAAGAATGCCTTTACGGGATTCTACGGCTGGGTACGTATGTTATCGAAGGAGAGTTCTTGAAGCAATAGATTTGAGCAAAATCGAATTCAAGGGATACGCATTCCAAATAGAGATGAAATTTAAGTCTTGGAAAAAGAAATTCAAGGTAGTAGAGATTCCAATAATCTTTGTCAATCGACAACTTGGAACTTCAAAAATGAATTCAAGCATTTTCGGAGAAGCAGTGTTTGGTGTTATGTCTCTTAGGCTTAAAGCATTGTTTGGTAAATTATAATAAGATTTAGGAACTGGGGCGTATATAGTCTTATCATCTTATTACATTCATATATTTTTCCGATGAAGCATAGTTTACCTTGAATCCTATTACCTAATTTTTCATAATAGGCATTGGAAGCCTTATAATCGGCATCTGTATAAAGAATTGGAGAATATTCTGCTTGAATTGAGAGTTTTGTGACTTGATAAACTAAATTCTCATTGTAATGCTTCCTACGATATTCCGGATGACTATGTACAAAATTAATGGATGCCAAGTCATCCAAAGAAACATATTAAAAGATTATGTTCCTTAATAATCTTATAGACATTATCCATTTCCTCATACGTCACATCGTCTGGAGTCAATATCCATATAGGAAATGGGTTAGGGTAAGTTCGTATGTTTGCACTCGCAAAGCCTACTGATGGCTACGAGTGCAAATAACGCTGACAGAAGTATTTATAGGACTAGAGTGTCCCAAGTGAAATCGTACCCCAGATAAAGGACGCATCAGATCACAGCTGTTCCTAACCGGGATAACTGTGCCTCCTGAAATGAGAGGATACAAAAAAGCACTGGTCAAGGAAGTTCATTTCCTGGATGATGTATGAGGCCACAAGATTACCATACAATGCAGGGAACGCTATTCTAATGCAAATCGAGACCCTTCGGTTCATGCATAAGCAAATGCTTAGGACAACGTGGGAGTTGCGCAAATTGATGTTAAAAGAAAAAATATGAGTAGAGATTCAATCTGCTATTGTCTATATCCCGAATTGGTACAATTACTGCGGCATCCATATTTTTAGAGAATGTGGACATTGACAGATTCAAAACCAACGATGCTCTTGCAGTATATGTGGGACTCAATCCAGACACACATTCAAGTGCCCCGAATGATAAACCAATTGGAATAACAAACAGAAGCAGTCGGTATTTGAGAAGCCTGTTTATTTAGATCGCATGGATTTCCATCAGATATGATCCGGCACTACTTCTGGCGTATTTGAAGTAAAATAGAGAATGTCTTCTAATAAAGCAATTGTTCGTATGGCGCGGAAATTACTGAACTGTACTGCTTATGTGCTCAGACACAAGACATCTTATGTCAAGACTGTCGTCAGAAGATATGGTTTCCACTGACAACTCAAATAACCATACCGCATGTCGGGGACGGTAGCCTTTGGTCTGCTTTTTTTAAGTTTACAGATTTTTTTTTTACGATTGAATACGAAAATGCGCCAATGTGTCCCTTCCTCGAAGGTTGTCGGTTAAGAAACTTAATTTGGGTAGAGTTTTTTAGCAATAGGGCGTAACCAGTAACAAAGGCATTCAAACACACAGAAAAGGGACTGAGATTGCTCAACCCAAAACAGTTACGGTATAACGCATGGAGTCTATTGTTGACAGATTGCTCTTAAGCTGCGCCTGTTTCCTCTTAAACTCCACAATACAAAAATAATAGATTTTATCTCTATAAGTGTTAATTGAAAAAAATTATTTGGATAGCAACATAGAAGGTCCCTCATCCGAGTATTAAAAACATTGGATAATAGGTAAGAGTAAAAACAATAAAAATAAAACACAAGCGCTTCAATTGCTTCGATGTATGACAATATAAAACTAAAAAATAGCAACCATCCCGAATATAGGGATAGTTGCCATTGTTTCATATTAACCCATGTCTTCCTCCGTGGATCCAGGCTTACTTTTCTCTTTTCTGTATTGAGCCGGGGATATACCAAAGAATTTATTGAAGT
>CAZWJO010000152.1:1674-7176 GCA_964634905.1 uncultured Sangeribacter sp. | reverse complement strand
CAAACTCAATGGTCAGGAACTCGTAGTCAATGGTGCTTGCGACTTTGGTGGCTCTTCCGATAGCTATGTGTCAAAGGAAATGCGTGGCGCATTTATTCCCTCACGCCTCGTGGAAGGCTACTATATGACTGTTGCCGGAGCTGGATCAGTAGAAATGACAGTAAATCGCGAATGTATCCAGGTACAGACCGATGATATGGTTGAGGCTGCTTGGGATAGCCAGTTCTGGCTCAATTTCCCGGGTGAAACTTTCCATGCCGGCGACACTTGGGAGGTATCTATGAATGTGCGAGCCGATAAGGATGCCTCTGCCGGAACTCAGGTGCATGGCGATCCTGGTGCTTATCTCCACTGGGATGCAATCGGAAGCGTTGCCTTCACTAATGATTGGAACACTTACAGCAAGAGTGGTACTTGCAGCTCTGAATGGGAAGGTGGACATTCTATCGCATTCAACCTGAATGATTATGCTTCTGCCAATACTTATTATTTTGATGATATAAGTTTCAAACTTAATGGTAAGGAACTTATCACTAATGGAACTTGTGATTTAGGAGGTTCTACCGACAATTATGTCTCTAAAGAGATGCGCGGTTCTTTTATTCCTTCTCGTATTGTAGACCATTATACGATCATGGTGACTGGCGGCGGCATACCATTGACTCCGGAAGAAAAATATGATATCCTTGATAAGGAGCTTAAACGCTGGATCACTGCATCTATGGATGCTACTGAAGGAAAGGTTAAGGCTTGGGATCTCGTCAATGAGCCTCTTCAAGATACTTGGGGCGACATTCAGTTGAAGACTGACCCCTCTGGAGCTGATCCTGACAGCTTCTATTGGCAGGATTACCTTGGTGAAGATTATGTGGTTCTTGCTGAGAAGTACGCTCGTGAAGCATACGCTGCTCAAGAAGAAGTAAACCCAGCCGACCTTAAGCTCTTCATCAACGACTACAACCTCGAAGCTGCTTACAACAACAACGACAAGTGTACAAGCCTTGTCAACTGGATTCGCAAGTGGGAGGCTAAGGGTGCTAAGATAGATGGCATCGGTAGCCAGATGCACGTGACATACTGTCTCAATTCTGAAGAACAGGCCAAGAATGAAGCTGCGATTGAAAATATGTTTAGGATTCTTGCTGGCTCCGGCAAGCTTATCCGTATCACTGAGCTCGACATGGGTATTAAAGATGCAGAAGGCAACACTATCAATACCGGAAATGTGACATTCGAACAGCAGCAGGCTATGGGTGACTTCTACAAGTTCATTATCAACAAGTATTTCGAACTCATTCCTGTCGACCAGCAGTTTGGTATTTGCCAATGGGCACAGACAGATAGTCCTGCAGGTAGCGGATGGCGTCCTGACGAACCTATCGGTCTCTGGAATCAAAACTATCAGCGTAAACCTCAGTACGGAAAGGTTTGCGAAGCATACGAAAACAACTAATTGAAATGCTTCGGGGGCGAGGCTTGCCCCTTGCCCCCGAATCCATAATCTAACATAATATTAACACAAATTTCTAAAAAACATGAAGAAAATTTTACTCTTCGCTGCTGCCGCTCTCGTAGCTGCAAGTGCTTCTGCTGCTGAAGTAGTTCTCGCAGAGACTGACTTCGCTTCTGCTTCCGGATATTTTTTCTGGAAATCCGATGTGACAAATGCTGAAATAAAAGATGGTGGTCTTACAATCACAAACGATGCTGCTACCGAAAATTTCTGGGATATTCAGTACATGGTAGCCGACAACTTCACATTGGTTGGTGGAACAGAATATACTGTAAATGTAAAGATCAAGGGCTTTTCAGGTAAACTCCATTATAACATGGGCACATGGGGCTCCAATGTTAACGGAGAAGCTAATGTAGAAGAGGCTAATGATTGGCAGAATGTTGTCTTTGCTGTTACTGCAAAGGAGGACACTGATGGTACAGCTCATCTTCTCCTCCAATCAGGTGATTTCGTTGGCTCATACACAATCGCTAATGTTAAGATTACATACAAGGAAGAGGGTGGTGAAACTCCGGTAGAACCAACTAAGAATGTAGTAGCAACTATGTATCCTGGCACCGCTCAGTTTATTGCTTGGGGTTGTGACGATCTTCTAACTCAGGATTTCGAAATTGACGGTCGTGTAGCCGCTAAGTTCGCTCAGACGGCAGAAGGCAAGAATCCTTGGGAAGTTCAGTTCGCGTATGATTATGATTATGTACCGGGTACTAAGTACTATTTCTCATTTGAAGTTAAAGGTGAGCCTAATGGTTCTATCACTTCTGGTTTCCAGTGTACTGATGGCTGGGTAGGCTGCGGCGATGTTGAAGCTTTCAATATCACTTCTGATTGGAATAAGGTAGTCATTACAGGTATCCCATCTGCCACTGAGGATGGCAAACTTCCTAATCGTTGGGTTGCAAACCTCGGAAACTATGTAGGCACTTTCTATATCTCTAATGTTGAAATATACACTGATGGTGCCACAGCAGTAGATGCTATTGTTTCTGAAAAGGTTGTTATGACTGGTATCTACAATCTCCAGGGTGTAAAGGTAGCTGACTCTCTTGATGAAGTTGCAGTTCCCGGTCTCTACATCGCTAATGGCAAGAAGGTTATTAAAAAATAATCTAATAGTTTCGTTTTAATATTCCCGGGGCGGAAATGTCTCGCCCCGGGTTTCTTTTTTAAATCCTCCGACCTTTCCCCTTGGTCCTTGTCTCTTGGTTCTTGACCCTTAAAATTTTTCCCATGAAATACTTAACACTTACTGCACTTCTCTTCCTCTTAGGCATCACTTCTTCTAACGCCGAAAATCCTATTGAAGGCATCACCGCTTCTACAAATGTACCCGAAGCCGCTTATCCTTGCGTAGCTTCAGATTCTCGCGCCACTTTCAAACTCCACGCTCCCGAGGCAAAGGATGTAAAAGTGGACATTTGCAGTAAGAAATATGACATGACAAAAGATGCTGACGGCGTTTGGTTCGTCACTACAGACCCTCTTGTAGAAGGATTCCACTACTACTTCCTGATAGTCGACGGTGTGTCGGTCATAGACCCTGCATCTGAGACATTCTATGGCTGCGGCAAAGAATGCTCGGGCATTGAAATTCCTGAGTCGCCTGAAGCAGCCGCTTATTACACTTTCAATAAAGACGTTCCTCACGGACAAGTGAGAGAATGCAAATATTATTCCAACACAGAAGGAAAGCAACGTCGTTGCTTCGTATATACCCCGGCTGAATACGAGACTAATCCCAATGCCAAATACCCGGTGCTGTATCTCCAGCATGGTATGGGTGAAGACGAAACAGGATGGTCGAAGCAGGGCATGATGGCAAACATTATGGACAATGCCATAGCTTCCGGAAAAGCAGTGCCGATGATCGTCGTCATGGACAATGGCAACTGCAGCCATATTTTCGGGTCGCGCAAAGGGGAGACCATGCAGGAGTTTGGAGCTTCCTTCACTCCAGTTCTTCTCAACGACCTGATTCCTTATATTGAAAATACATTCCGTGTCAAGACCGACCGTGACAACCGTGCTATGGCAGGGCTTTCTTGGGGCGGTAAAGAGACGTTCGACATAACTCTGACAAACCTCGACAAATTCTCTCATATTGGTGCTTTCAGCGGTGCTATATTCGGCCTTAACGGTGACAATCTTGATAAAGCATACGGTGGCGCATTCAAAGATCCAAAAGCTTTCAACGAACAAGTGAAGGTTCTCTTCATGAGTATGGGTTCTGAAGAAAACTTCGGTGCCCCAATGATCAGCAAAGCTCTGAAAGATGGCGGCATCAACAATACCTACTACGAATCTCCGGGCACCCACCACGAATGGCTGACATGGCGCCGCTCACTAAACGAATTCATCCCTCTCCTCTTCAAATAATCCGGAATGTAAGCAAGCATGCTCCGCATGCGTCCCCCCATTTATATCTTTTTTACTGATAAGTGGCTTTAGCCACGCCCATCAGGTCGGAGACCTGATAATCATGCCAAAACCCCAGACTTCAGTCTGGTGTAATCCAATCAAAAACACAGTAGCCTCGGAGAGGCGATTTATGATAATTAAGTATGTACAAATGAATCCAATAAAAAAACTCCTCCTATCAGCCTTGGCAATCACATCGGCTCTGTCATTGCAAGCGCAAGACCCCAACTTCCATATCTACCTCTGTCTCGGTCAATCCAACATGGAAGGTAACGCCTCCATTGAGCCGCTTGACCGTCAAAACGTCCCTGAACGCTTCCAGATGATGGCTGCCGTAGACTTCAACAATCCTCAGCGCATAAAAGGGGAGTGGTATACTGCCGTTCCCCCTTTGGTAAGGGAATACACTGGTCTCACTCCAATAGACTATTTCGGACGAACGATGGTAGATAATCTCCCCGAAGATGTGAAGGTTGGTGTCGTCGCTGTAGCTATAGGCGGCTGCAAGATAGAGCATCTTGACAAGGACTTTGATCCGGCTACCTTGGAAAACGAGGCTGACTGGTTTAAGAATTTCATGAAGGCTTACGACAATGCTCCTTACGCTCGTCTTGTTGAATGTGCCAAGAAAGCTCAGGAGGATGGCGTGATAAAAGGGATTCTCCTTCATCAGGGGGAATCAAATACCGGAGACCCTGAATGGTGGAACAAAGTAAGGAAGGTTTATAATGACCTGTTATCTGATCTTAATCTTGAGCCAAATTCAGTTCCTCTTTTTGCCGGCGAAGTGGTGACATCTGAAAAAGGTGGTGTATGTGGTGCAATGAATGCTATTATAAGCAATGTCCCCGAGGATTTTCCCATGGCTCATTGCGTTTCCGCTGCCGATCTTCCCCAAAAGGGTGATGGACTCCATTTCACTGCTCATGCTTATCGTATGCTCGGAAGCAGATATGCCACTGAAATGCTCTCAACAATGGGCATTAATGATCCAATCCTTAATTATACAGAGGAAACTGCTTTTATACCAAATGCAATTCCTTCTGAAGGGGACTTAATTTTTGATCTAAATGCTTTTAATCCTCAGATCTTTGCTGAAGGATCTTTTGATCCGGCCACTGGTGTATTCAATGGTGGAAAATGGGGTTTCGGAGGCTGGGAATATCAGCAACCCATTGATCTCTCAGGATATAAATATATAGTGGCTGAATTAAACGAGCCTGATAATGACCATGTGATGTTGCGCGTCTCAGATTCTCAAAATTATGAAGACATCCCATACGCTTCTGCTTTCAACGGAGGCAGAATTATAGTCGCAGAACTTGACGGTATGATGAAAAATCTTCCTTCAGGGATTGTCCCATTGAATACAGCCAATGTGTATAGAGTAGGCTTCTGGTGTTTTGGCCAAAATCCGGTAAGCATCAAACAAGTCTTCGCTACAAATAATAACCCCTACAACAATTCCGTTAAAAATTAGACGAAAATCCCATAAAGTCCTTAATGCCTTTAAAGCCCCAAAGCCTTTAAACTCCTTTAAGGCCTTTAAAATCCCTTAAGGCCTTTAA
>CAZWJO010000152.1:0-1574 GCA_964634905.1 uncultured Sangeribacter sp. | reverse complement strand
TTAAGGCCTTTAAAATCCCTTAAGGCCTTTAATGCGCTTAAAGCCTTTAATGCGCTTAAAGTCCCTGCCCAAACCTAAACGATTAAACACTTAAACGATTAAACAACTAATGGAACCCATCTCAACTGGAAACAATCTCGAATCAAAAGGCTTCTACAAAGTCTCCATGCTCAAATGTATAGGCTTCGGTTCCGGCGACCTCGCCCAGAACCTTATCTACCAGACCATCAGCATGTATCTGCTGTTTTTCTATACCAACGTCTATGGTCTCGATCCAGCCGTGGCAGCTGTAATGTTCTTGATCGTCCGTATTATCGACGTGATTTGGGACCCTTTGGTTGGTACTTTTGTCGATAAACATGAACCAAAACTCGGTAAATATCGTTCTTATCTAATTTTAGGAGGTATTCCTTTGACTGGATTTGCTATCCTTTGCTTTTGGAACGGTTTCTCTGGCTCGCTTCTTTACGCTTACATCACATACGTTGGCCTCTCAATGTGCTATACGCTCGTCAATGTCCCATACGGTGCTCTTAATGCCTCTCTTACCCGAGATACTAACGAAATCACTAAACTTACCTCCGTCCGTATGTTTATGGCTAACGTCGGTGGCCTCGCAGTAGGAATGGGTATTCCAATCGTTCTTAGACTTTTCGACCCCAATGAGACTGAAGATATGTCTACTCACGATTCCGCTTGGCTTGCAACAATGACCATTTATGGTCTTATCGGTCTTGCTTTGCTCATTTTCTGCTTCTTCCAATGTAAAGAGAAAGTGGTGATGGACAAGTCAGAGACTGAAAATGTTAAAGTGTCCGATCTTTGGATGGAGTTTGTCCACAATCGTCCTCTCCGCGTCCTCGCTTTCTTCTTCATTACAGCTTTTGGTATGATGGCAATAGCAAACTCTGCCGGTGCATACTACATAAATTATAATATGCACGGCAACGCTGCTGAACTCTCTATTTTCATGGGTCTTGGTTCAATTCCTGCTTTCATTTTTATGCCGATGATTCCTGCAATTAAGAAAGTAGTCGGAAAGAAAGGCATGTTCAATATTTTCCTCGTTACTGCCATCGTCGGCATGACTCTTCTTTATATAGTCTCGGTAGTGCCTTTCCTAAAACACATGTGGCTCGTATATATTGCACAATTCATTAAATCTACAGGTGTCATTGTTGCTACAGGCTATATGTGGGCTCTCGTTCCTGAAGTTATTTCTTACGGTGAATATACTCATGGACGCCGTATTTCCGGCATCGTGAATGCTCTGACTGGTATATTCTATAAAGCTGGTATGGCTTTAGGTGGTGTAGTTCCTGGATTGGTTCTTGCTTTTGTAGGTTTCGACAGTGAGGCTCTTGAGCAGACTGTCTTCGCTCAGCAAGGCATCCTTTGGCTTGTTGCCATTATTCCGGCCATCCTTCTCATCCTTGCCATGTTTATCATCTCACGCTACGAACTCGACGACCAGCGCATCGATGAAATCAACCGCGAAATAGAAGCCCGCCACAACAAATAATCCCCAATAAATCATCCTAATATAAATCTTATAAGACTTATACATCTTATAA
>CAZWJO010000151.1:0-7183 GCA_964634905.1 uncultured Sangeribacter sp. | reverse complement strand
TCATTTTCCAAGTCCCTAAGCAACGTAGCCACCGCTGTCTCAAGCTGACGATCATGCCCGTTTGCTATATCTTCCGGCGTATTAGCAACCTTTACGTCCGGCTCCAACTGTGTATTCTCCAATATTGTGCCATCTTCTGTACGGAAAGCTACTACAGGAACTCCGAATACAAAATCAGGATTTTGCATTGTAATCCAGTTGACGCTCGACATGGTGCCTGGTACCGGCATACCTACGAGTTTGCCGAGATTCTTATGCTTATACACCCATGGAGTTCCATGCGCATTTGAATAGTTAGCCTCGCAGATTATCATCACACTTGGTTTGTTCCATCTTCTTGACGGCATCTCTGAAGATTTATTCCCATGCACTTCTTGAGTCAGATATTTCTCTCCACTGAAAAGTACTTCTATATCCTCATGCAAGCGTCCACCTCCATTCCATCGGGTATCTATCACGATTCCATCTTTATCTACATACTCTCCAAGAAGTTTTGCGTATACTTGTCGGAATGATCCATCATCCATGGATTTGATATGCACATATCCAAGCCTTCCACCGGATAGACTGTCTACCTCATGTTCCCGTGCCTTGACCCAGCGATCATATAAAAGATTATTCATGGCTGAGGACGAAATAGGGAGCACCACTTCTTCCCAATTCTCGCCAGTCGAAGGACGAGTAAATGACACGAGCGTCTTCTTTTTGGTGATATTATTGAGCCTTTTTGCCCAATCTGTAGTTGAATTGATAGATTCTCCATTGATTGCAGTCACTATGTCGCCATTCTTTACCTTTGATGTGGCTCTGTCGAAAGGTCCTCCGGCCACTACTTCCTCAATTCTCAATCCATCAGAAGGAACTTTCAAATCAAAGATGAGTCCCAATGATGCCGTTGGGTCAGCTCCTCCGGAAGTGTAATATCGGCCTCCCGAATGTGAGACATTCAGTTCCCCGAGCAATTCGCTTAGCATTGCAGCGAAATCATAACCATTGTTGATATGCGGAAGGAAACGGCGGTAGTTTTCTACGTATGCTTCCCAATCGATTGGCATCGTGGGTAGATAGAATCGTTCCCGAGCCTCATTCTCTACATAGTCAAGCATCGCATTTCTTTCGGCTGCCTCATCTATCTTCATAGTGGCTGAAGTCGACACATTGCTGATACTCTTGTCTTTTGGTGAGAATTTCTTCACATTTCTTCCCAATAAGAAGATATTCCCATTTTTGTCAGAAATCATTCTTGCTGATCTGCTTCCAAGTTTCTTCAACAGAGACACGTCTCCCTTTCTCAGATCCTTTTCCCAAAGATCAAAACCATCCTCAAATTCCGACATATAATAGAGCTTCTCTCCATCTTTGGAAAGAATGTAGTCTCCAAGATTTGATGAATTAGGAGTCAACCTTACGATGCGATCTGCCAATCCGGCACGGTCTATCACAATATTATTCGGCTTTTCTACATTGCTGTCTTCATCAACTTTTTTCTTCTTATCTTTCTTCCCCGAGTCTTTCTTCTTGTCAGAATCTTTTTCAGCGTCTTTCTTCTGTTGCTTCTCTACTTCTTTCAGAAGGGCATAGTCTTCTTCAGAAAGACGGAACTTGTCGTATGCCTCCTTGTTTAGGAACACCATCATCACGTCCATTTCAGATCCCCATGATGCATGGTTTCTCATTCCGTAGCGTTCAGATGCGAAGATAAGGGCATTCCCATCATCACTCCAACGAGGTTCCTGATCGAAATATCCCGTCTTTGTCACTGGGATAAATTCTCCGGTCTGAGTGTCGATGATTGTAATGTCGCCGTATGGTTCGTGCATCGGATTCATTGTCTCCACTGCCAAGAGTCGGCTGTCGGGAGCCCAATACACTGGAAATCCTCCTGTTCGGTAATTCGTGATCGCTCCTCCATCAAGTGCCTTAACACTCTTTGATGTGATATCCATCACCATCAGTTTGGTGCGATCCTGCACAAAAGCCAATTTCTTTCCATCGGGCGATATTTCGGGAAAGCTTCGTTCTATTCCGTCATCAGGGAAAAGTGCAACCTCTTCAATAAGTGTCGCATTTGAAAAATTAGGGTCATCTTTTCTTGACATTGTGGCCTTATAGATATTTGATTTCCCATTACGCAGCGAACTATAGTAAAGAGTCTTCCCGTCACTTCCCCATGATAGATTGCTTTCAAGCGCAGGTGTATGAGTGATTTGCTTCATTGATGGATACTCTGAAGATGTGACGAATACTTCTCCTCTGCTGATGAAAGCTACCTGTTCTCCGTCGGGGGAGGGGAGTGCTTCATCTACGGAGGAGACATATACATTGACTGGTTCTGCTTCTGTATCGTCTGTGACATTTATTGTGAGCGCAGTAGGCTTGCTTCCTGGATCCATGGTAAAAAGCTCTCCGTTATATGTAAATGCCATCTTGTCATTTTTTGCAATACTAAGGAATCTGATTGGATGATTCTTAAAATCTGTGAGTGCCTTAGGCGTAGCTTTCGGAGAATTTATCGGCATGGCATAGACATTGAATGATCCCCCGTCTCTTTCGCTTAGGAAATATAATGTTTCATTTGTTGAAGAAACAGCTGGAGATCTGTCTTCCCCTGCATGGTCAGTAAGATTGACATGTTTGCCATTAGCAGGATCGTATATCCAAATGTCGCGGGTGACTGAAGACGTATGATGCTTACGCCATTTGTCTTCCATTCCTTTGACATCTTCGTAAAGTATTTTCCCATCGGGAAGCACAGATAGCGATGTGGCAGGTGTTGGAAGAATCTGATGCATATCAGAGCCATCAGTAGAGATTGCATAAAGCTCAATGAGTCGGCTCGTGGGAAACGATGGACTTATGGCAGGATCTTGAATTGCGGAAGAGAAATAGATCTCATTTCCATCGGGAGAAAATGCCTCTGCCAATTCAGAGCCTGAATTATACGTAAGTCGTTTCTCACTTCCCCCATTGGCTGGCATTAAATACACATCCATGCTTCCATTACGATCACTTGAGAATGCTATCTGTTTCCCATCCGGACTCCATATAGGAGTAGAATCGTATGAAGGGTTAAAAGTCAAGCGTGTGGCATCTCCACCATTTGATGGCACTGTGAAAATATCTCCTTTATAAGAGAAAGCTATCTTCTGTCCATCCGGAGATATTTTCACGTCACGTACCCAAAGTGGATTTACGCTGTATGAAGCCGATGCCGCAATCGCAAAAATACCTGTTAATAATAAGCGATTTGTCATAAAATACTTTCTTTCAGTTTAGTTAGTAAAAAATCCCCGGGATTTTTCATCCTGGGGATTCTTTTATCAAGGATTTCAGAGTTTTATTTTACCACAATTTTGGATGCCTTGCCATCGACAACCTTGACATACATTCCTGCCTTAGGATTGTTGATCTTATTGCCCTGCAGGTCATAATAGCTTGCATTCTCTGCTGCATTAACTCCTGCTACTCCGGAAGGATCGTCATATTCTACTTCGAATTCTATCATTATTGGGTTGCCCATATCGGCCATTCCGTCTTTGCAGAGATAGAACTGTCCGGAATGATACTGTCCGTCTACAGGGAACGTCATTGTGTTACCCTCTTTAAAGCCGTATGCCATTGCTTCTTCTACTGATAGCCAGTAAGCATCTTCTGCTCCTCTTGTAGATAGTGGTTCGATTTCTGCTCCGCCGTCTATGTCATTCATTCCGATGAAGCCATCCCAACCTTCTGGAACTTCAAGTGTTAGTGTAAGCTCTGTCTCTTTGCTCTTTCCTGTTACTGAAATAGTATAGACATCCTGTTCTACACCCTGGCTTACTTCTACTCCTTCATTATTGCTGAGTGTTACGTCGTATGATTCTGGATATTCTGCAGACTCTGCAGCCATGAGCATCATCTGAATGTAAGCTTCAAGTTCTTCTCCATCAAATGGGAAGAAGAAGCTTTCTCCGTCTTCATTTGCAGCTTCAAGTGCCTGAGCAGCCCATCCTCTGTATTGTTCGATCATTGTGCCGATTTCTGACCATTCTTCGAAGTTGAAATCTGGGTTCTTTTCAGTAATTTCTACGATAGCTGCCTCATACTTAGCTTGAACCGCATCAATTTGAGCTATTACTTCTGCGTAAGCAGCTTCGTTTGCTGCTTCCAACTCCATGTTAGGTGCTTTTTTCATTTCAGCTATCATAGCCTCAATTTCCTCACCGTCAAATGCGTATGTGAATTGTTCACCATCTTCGTTGGCAGCGTCAAGCGCCTGTTTAGCACCTGCAAGAACCTGCTCAAGAGTTCCACCTATGATTTCTTCCCATTCTGAAAAATCATATTCAGGATATTTTTCTTTCAATTCTGAAAGGGCAGTTTGATATTCGCTCGTAAGATCTTCTATCTTGCTCACTACTTCTTCGTATGCTTTCTGATTTTCCTCTGCCAGATCTCCTATTGCAGTGCCTGTCTGGGTCACACCTTCGTTGGTAATAGAGATGGTATAAGCCATGTCTGCCACATCTCCCTTGTAGAGGTAAACTGAAACATATTGCTCTTCTCCATTCGCTTTGAAAGTAAATTTATTTCCTACTACGAAGTCGTCTTCTACTAAATCTTCTACTGGTACCCATAAGCTATCTTCTGCTCTTGTCTGACGGGGTGCAATGACACTTTCTCCGATTTCAACATCATCATAACTTAGACTTATGAAACCATCCCATCCTTCCGGGACGTCAAGAATTACATCGAACTCTTCTTCTTCAATTTCGCCATTAATGTTGATAGAGATTAAGCCTTCCTCTGCGGTTTGCTCAATGTTAAGACCTTCAGCATAAGAAGTGATTCCGATTGTTTCAGGGAACGTTGGATCATCTCCTATTGGCTCGTCGCCTCCTCCTACTTTGCTTACAGTTATGTCGTAATCAATAAAGGTAGTGCATACCATGTCTCCCTTCACCAATGCGATATAGCCTGGATTAGCTTCTCCATCTGCAACCACTGTGACTGTGTTACCTTCTTTGAATCCCATTCCTAAAACATCTGCTACTGGCGTCAGTTCTGCTTCACCTCTTGTTATTGTTGAGATATCAGCAAATCCAAAGAAATCTGCAATCATTAGGCCGTCCCAGCCTTCTGGGGTGGCAAAGGTCACTGAAAGGGTCTCTGAATCGCATTCTCCGGTTATATTTATCAAATGATATGTGTCATCAAATTGCTGAGTCACACTTATACCCTCGAGCTCTTTCTCTCCATTCAATGTATACTCAAGTGACTTAGGGAATTGTGGTGCTTCTATTTCGCCACCTCCCGCTTTGGTTACTAAAGTCTGAAGAGAAATAAAGGCATTATTGTCAACTTGGTCACCTTTATAAAGATAAGCGTAGACGAACGCCCATTCTCCATTGACAGTGAATGTGAATTTATTACCCTTTACGTATCCCTCTTCTTCAAAATTAGCTACTGGAGTCCAATCATGATCTGTAGCTGCAATCTTTCTTGGGGCTATAGCTGCATCGCCTATAGTTACATTGCTTGTAAATGGATAGCTTATAAATCCGTCCCAACCTTCAGGTACGTCAAGCACTACTTCATATTCATCCGCTTCGATTTCTCCCTTGACGTCAATATAGATTGATCCATCTTCTGCATCTTTCTCTTGATCTACAGTCAGACCTTCAGCGTATGTTGTAACTCCAATGCTCTCAGGGATTGATGGTTCATCGGTTGGATCATCTGATGATGTGGCTGGTTTGACACTATATGCTATTTTGAATTCAGTCGGACATACTTTTCCATCTTTATAAAGCAATAATGTCGCAAAATTGGATTCCTCTTCTACTAAGAAGGTCACTGAGTTGCCTTCTTGATATTCCAATCCTTTATAGAAATCAACTCCATACCATTCTTCCATGCCTCTTGTTAAAAGCGCTTGTTCGGATACTGCAGCCCATGGTGCGTTTATAAGCCATCCATCCCAGCCTTCTGGAACAGCAAACGTAAGCGTGATTTCTTCTGCTTCACTTGTTCCGTCTACATTCATTGACAGTCCATCTGCTCCTGATGTTACATTCACTGCTACTCCTGGGAGCTCTGCCTCGCCATTAATTGTATAATCTACTGTCTCTGGGAATTTTGGCTGGTCAGTAACTACTGGATCATCTCCTGATCCTTCAGATTTTGATACCTTAAAATATATCTCTATTGGTAAAGAATAGAATTTGCCATCCTTCGTTAAATAGGCAAACGCTGACTGTTGGTTGCCATTGACTTTAAATGTCACAGAGTTGCCGGGTGTTACCCCTAATGCTTGGTCTATATCCCCCCAGAACATACTTTCGCCCTTGACTTTTATTTTTGAAGGCTTTTTAGCAAGATTGCTGGAAGCGGATACCAACATGCCGTCCCAGCCTGCCGGGGTAGTCATGTCTATCGTGATTTCATTAGCATCGCTCTCTCCTGTGATATTGATACTTAGGTTTTCATATCCGTCCAAGAAATAAATTTCTTGCTTCACTTTCACTCCTGAAAGTTCTTTTTCTCCATTAAGTGTCAATGAGAGTTGTTCCGGATATTCCCACTCTCCAGAAGCATTGGCTGCCCTCGTTACATCATAATAAATGTCGATGGGATATTCCCATACGTTGTCGCCACTGGCTAAGTAGATTGTCCCCATAATTTTAGTACCATTTACGGGGAAATTAAATTCATTTCCTTTAGTATAACCTTGCGAGGTTGCCAAGCTGGCCGGAAGCCAATGGCTGCTCCTTGTCTTAGTCTTAAACGGATTGTCCTCATTCTCCATAATAGAACCGATCAATGCGTAATCCCATCCTTCTGGTATCTGGAATGCCACATTAAGTGCATCTGAAGCACATTCTCCGGTAATTGAAATGTACAGGTTTTCCGACCCTTCGTAAGGTCTCATATTCTGGCTTACTGTCACTCCGGAAAGTTCTTTCTCTCCATTGAGTGTAATATCAAGATAATTCGGATAGACCGGATCGTCTTGAGCCACGGCTATCGCAGCTCCTACTGCAATCGCCATACATGAAAGTAATACCTTTTTCATGAATTAGTAATTTTTGTTAATATTATATATCATTTTGCAAATTTAATAAAATTATTTGATAAATGCTAATTTTTTTATAATTTTAATAATTCAACTTTCGCAATCTCAAGTTGAAGGTTATAAGGTTAT
>CAZWJO010000150.1:0-7238 GCA_964634905.1 uncultured Sangeribacter sp. | reverse complement strand
ATATGTTGTTTCTTTTGGTTAATATGATAATAATGTGTATCTTTGTGCGCTAAATATATAGGAAATGAGCACAAAGATATTGTATATACTGCTTCCGGATTTTGCATCGCATGAGATGGTATATCTAATGGAGGCTGTCAGTTGTGATGAGCAACAAATAAAGTCAAATCCCAAGTATGTCAATAAGATTGTGGCTCCAACTTTGGATCCGGTCAGTGCTATTGGAGGCTTCAAGATTATACCAGATTATTCTTTTGAAAATATACCTGAGGATTATGCTGCTCTCGTCCTTATTGGCGGATATGGATGGCTGTCTTCGTTGGCCGATGCGGTAGTTCTAATTGTAAGAAAAGCTTTAGATGAAGGAAAGATTGTTGGAGCAATATGCAATGGTGCATCATTTATGGCTAAAGCAGGTTTCCTTAATGACGTAAAGCATACCGGCAATGGTATTGAACAGTTAAAACTGTGGGGAGGTGATAATTATACTAATTACGAAGGATATGTTCATGAGCAGGCTGTATCGGACAATGGTATAGTTACGGCTAATGGTTCCGCAGCTTTAGAGTTTGCAAAAGAATTGCTTTTACTTCTTGGGAATGATACTCCGGAACAGGTTGAAAGATACTACCAGTTCAACAAGCGGGGCTTCTGCGCATTGTTTCCTATAACATTATAGGGTTGGTGGTAGAACTAACTTGAAAAGTATGAATAAATTGATAATACCATTAATATTCATAATCTGTCTTTTTCTGACGGCCTGTAATAATAGCGAAAGTGAACCGGAAATATATCCCATTCGGTTTGCTCAACAGAATTATACAATTAAGATGGGAGTAACAACTTCTATATCTTATGTAGATGGAGGTAATGTATACGATGTGGAGATTGGTAATCCTGCTGTGATAGGTAAGGCGGATATTAATATTGAAGCTCAGTGCCTGATGATAACTCCTATAGCAGTCGGAGAATCAACAATAACTGTAAAAGACAAAAAAGCAGAGTCAACAATAATTTTGTATATTACAGTTACAGACTTTTATTTAAGCTTTAAGGTCGAAAGGATAGAAGGCGAAAATTACAATCCATATATAACTCCTAATAGCGAGATACGATACATAAGAACAAACGAGAACAAAAAGATCCTTAGGATAATTAACTATGACAACCTTTCTCATCAAGAAAAGATTATAGCAGAAGGCGTTTTTGATATTACTAAGGGTGACAAAGAGTTTATTCTTGACATGGCGTTACATGATAGCGAACATGAGGAGCAGGAATTTTTCTCTTATTTTGTGAAGGGTACGATGGTATTTGATATGTTCAATAGCTATTTTGATTTTGCTTGGGAGAAATCTTCAGAATCTCGTGCGTTAGCAATGCCGAGAGTAAACATGGATCTTACTGATATTAATAATGGCTGCCAGATTAATAGTGTGTATGTATATTAATCTGTCTTGAATAAGACAATTCCCGGTTTTCATTCTTGCACAGCGTCATGATGTCAATAAGTATCATGACGCTGTGTTTTTCTGTTTCTTTAGTTTTGAATCAGTCGAGAGTCTGAACACCGCCACCGTTCACCATTAAGGTCTGACCGCTTGTCCATGCAGAGATAGGAGCAGCGAAATACAGCACTGCGCCGGCAATGTCAGAGACTTCCCCGAGTCGGTGGATCGGAGTATGAGCCAGCATTTTTTTCTCAATATCCGAGGTGAGAACCGAAGTGAGGGCCTGTGTGCGTGTTGCTCCGGGACCTACATTATTGATTCGTATTCCCATGGGACCGTAATCGAAAGCGAGATTGGAGGTCATGTGATTGAGGGCTGCTTTCGATGACCCATATATCGCCATATCCGGACTGTTATTGATGCTACTCATAGAGGTTATATTGATGATGCTACCATATCCGGATTTCTGCATATATGGAGCCGCGAGTTTACACAGTTGCCATGGCGCAAATACATTGATGCCATAGATACGTTCAACATACGCCCTATCAATTTTGTAAGGATTCTCACGGCCGCCTCCGCCCATTCCGGCATTGTTGACAAGGATATTGACAGTCCCGAAGGTAGCTACAGTGAAATCAATAAGGTGAGTCAGATCATCACTGTTAAGCACGTTGCATAGCACTGCAGCACTTTTCCCGCCTGTGGCCACAATGCCATCGGAAACGGACTGCGCTTTTTCAAGTGAAATATCGCTAACCACAACGGCTGCACCGGCAGCTGCAAGAATTTCACACGAAGCCTTACCAATACCGTCACCACCACCGGTGACAACAGCGACCTTTCCTGTAAGATCAAACAAAACATTGTTATTCATAACTATTACTACTTAATTTCACAACTTAGTTTATTGATTATTCTCATAAGCTCCTTAGCAACAAAAAGTCGGCCAAAGTTCTAGACTGTCAAGCATGTCACATGTTTTTGTGTTGTATTAGAAAACAGATTAATTTCTGAATGATATGGCAAGACAATACAGGTTAGTATTGAAGACTGTCCTGAACGAGCCTTATGCCGTTGGATATGGAAGATGGATGATAACGAAATTGATAGACTAATTGATTTTTTAGCAGAAAGCATCAAAAAATTCCGTGAGATTATCGGACTGCCAACATTAGGTGACGATTTCATTTCGGATGACAGTAAGAAATCAATATTAGCGCGAAGTACCAGAGACTTTTTAGCTGGGTCAATGTGCGTTGCTATTAAGCATTTGGGAAAGGTAAGAATATAGTTATTAAATAAGTTATGCTAATTATTTGCCTGTTTCCAAAGAGAAGGAGGGCATTTATACTTGGCAGTGAACAGTTTTGTGAAATGTGAGCGGTTGCGGAATCCTACTTGTATGTATGTGTCAATTACGCTCATGCCCTCGGCAAGCAGTTCCGCCGCCTTCTCCAAGCGATGTTCAATGAGCCATTTTTGTGGAGATAGGGGTGATATTTTAGCAAAATCACGCTTGAAGGTAGCCAAAGAACGACCTGTGTAAGTGGCAAATTCTTCCATACTCATATCCTCCGCGAAGTGTTCCTCCATGAATTTGAGCAAATCTATCTTCCATTCCTCGTTGAAATCAAATAGCGTAGGATAAAATGAGTTGTCAATCTTCAACAGGCATCCCAAAGCCTCCACACACTTCATATCCAGAAATTCCTGCGATGGGTCTGTTCCGCTGTCAAGAAACGGACGAAGGGAAGAAAAAAGACTGTCAAGATAGAGATTGGGAGTAATCTTTATTGCCGCCAAGTCAAAACGTGCTACATCTTTCGGGAGAGTGTCGCCGTTGATCTGACGGAAATAATTGCGAAGAGCCGGACGCTTAAACCTTATGCTCATCGCGCTATAAGGAGTTTCACCGGCGGAGTGTTTATGTATTCTTATCTGGCAATCCCTCTGAAGAAAAACATATTCTCCTTTACTTACAGTAAGATTGCGGTTATTGTCGATAATGTCTATCTCGCCTTCACAGACAAGTACAAGAGAGTGATTTGCCAGACGATGTTCCTGAAGGTTCTCGCCCGGCATGAAACAACTGAATATTACAGCCTCATGGTCGCGTACACTGTTTTCGCTTAGTTTCATTGCTACAAAGTTAGTCATTTACCACCAGTTAAACAAGCTTTTATCTTTATTTAATGTTTCTATGAGGCTCATTTCTTCATCTGTTAGACTGAAATCAAGAATAGCACGATTCTCAATCATACGTTCGCGGTGAGTACTTTCGGGGATTATTACAATATCGCGCTGATAGAGCCACAGCAGCACAATCTGAGCAACTGTTTTTCTATGAGTACATGCTATTCCGGTAAGTAATGGATTATGGAAGATATTGTTTTTGCCACAAGCCAACGGTGACCATGTTTCCAACACCGTGCCATATTCCTTGCAGAGTTCCTGCATTTCCTTTTGCTGTCTGAAAGGATGCGTTTCAATTTGATTGACCATCGGGACAATCTTGCAATTTTTGACCAAATCAATGAAAGTGCCATCTAAGAAATTTGCCACACCTATAGAACGGAGTTTGCCTTCTTGCATCGCATCCTCCATTGCGCGGTAAATCTCTTTATAATCGCCGGAGGGTTCATGGATGAGAAGAAGGTCAATGTAATCTACATCCAGCCGTGACAACGACTGCTCAATGGACTTGACTGTATCTAAGTAACCGCGTCCGCCCCATAATTTAGTAGTAATGAAAAGGTCTTCACGTGGTATAGCGGAAGCACGGACGGCTTTTCCAACCTCCTTTTCATTATAATAACACTGGGCGGTATCAATTGAACGGTAACCTACTGACAGTGCATCACGTACACACCGTTCTGTTTCAGACGGAGAAATCTGATATACTCCGTAGCCTATTCGGGGCATCTCAACCCCATTGTTGAGTTTTATTGTATTTTCCATATCAAAATAATCTTAATAGTACCACACCGGCAGCGATGAGCAACAAACCTGTATATTGCCGCATTCCGACCTCTCTTTTCACAGCTCCCAGCCAACCGTATTTGTCAATACAGAGGCTCATTGCGAGCATGCCGCAGATGCTTGTCACCAACAAAACCCCGATACTTACCTTATCAGCAAAGAAAGCGTAGCCCGTCACAAATATGCCTCCAATAATGCCACCCAGCCAAGACCACCACGGGCGGTCAAGTGAGAAAATCTGTGGAATGTGCACTCGATCGGAAGGAATGCAAAGTATCACAACTATCAGTATTACGGTCGCTACTACAAAAGTGATAAGAGCAGAATAAATAGCTGATGAAAGGTTTGCTGCAAGCAGACTATTCATCGGGGGTTGCATTGCATAAATGACTCCTGCGCTGAAACCTATAATCTGCCATACCAATGTGCCTTTTCCTTTTTTTGTGGTTTCTCCTTTTCTTATAATCACCAGCAAGACACCGGCAAATATGAGAAGTACCGAAACGGCTCTTAGCCAACTGAATTGATGGACCGAAGTGTGCAACAAACCAAAATGGTCGATTATCAAGCCCATGCTTATCTGGCCTATCATTGGCAACAACACCGTCTGCATACTTCCCAACTTTGGAAAGATTAGGATATTAACCGTTAAGGCATATACACCACACAATCCTCCCATCCATGCCCATAAAGGGAGGTGGGAGAATAAAGCCGGAGAGAACGAAAGACTGCCACGCTCGATGAAAGTCGCTGCCAATAGAAACAGTGTACCTATCGAAAAGGAAACAAGGGATGCGACTAAAGGAGAGGTGACAGACTGCCGCAAACGAGAATTTGCCGCAGTCTGTATCGTGTTCAATACCCCTAAGAAGAAGATTGCAAATAGGTATATCATGATTTTATGATGTGCTTTTCAGCCTCTCTGCCATTCGTGATCATACCTCGGTAGGTCAGATTGAAGAGTTGGCAGAAGATGCCCATTGTATAATTCCCTGCTTCAAGCATCGCGGCAGATGGACCAGCCCCTTGGAAAATGAAATAGAGTTCCTTTCCGCTTAAATGATGCTTTTGCGAAGATTCATATATACGGTCGAGAAGACAACGGAATTGTCCGGTCATGGAATGCCAGTAAACAGGTGAACCCATTACAATTACATCTGCGTCAACCATTTTGTCGGCAACTTCATTGAATTGGTCATCATCAAAACTCTGACCCAAAGGATAGATTTTATAATCAATCAAATTCAAGGTCTCATAGTCTGCGTTGCCAAGCAGTCGCTTTGCCAATCCTGCCGTATTTCCGTGCTTATTGGGACTTCCGTTGATAAACAATATCTTTTTCATATCAGACTCCGTAGCCTCCATCTACACAATAATCGCTACCTGTCACGTAGCTTGAGACAGCGTCCGAGGCGAGGAACAATACAGCGGGTGCCACTTCTTCTACTTTGCCGAAACGGCCGAGGGGAACTCCGGCTGTGACACGCGCCATATGTGCCTCTTTCTCTTTGCCGTCAATGCCGAGTTTGTCATAGATTGGCGACTCGATAGGACCGGGAGAGACAGAATTAACTCTCACACCGAAAGGAGCAAATTCCTTAGACCAAATTTTGGTGAACATATCTACGGCTGCTTTGGCTGCACTATAGACTGACATCTGGATAAGGTGGTTGCGAATAGCTGTCGAGCTGATGTTGATTATGTTGCCTTTGCTTTGTTTCAGCAATGGGAGGGTCTTTAGAACCAATCCGCAGACGGTGAATACATTGATGTCGAAAGCCCTTACCACTTCATCCATCGTTTCCTCTTCAAAAGGATGGATCGGCGACCATCCGGCATTATTGACGAGTATATCCAGACCGCCGAGGTTGTTTTCGAGTTCCTTTACGATTCGGTCAAGATCCGAGTCTTTAGTCAAGTCTGCTACGAGATAACTGATCTTATCGCTTAATTCAGCTGTCTCCTTAAGATTATTTTCGGTGCGTCCTACTATCAATACATCGGCACCCTCTTCTGCGAATTGGCGTGCTATTTCACGTCCGATGCCAGAACCGGCACCTGTGACCAATACTTTTTTGTTTTTTAATTTTAGATCCATAGTATTTCTTTTTTATAAGGTTTATTATTTTCCGTCGTGAACGCCTGAACTGCCGAAGAGCTTGGTTCTGAGTTCGCCGAGTTGGGCAATCTGCTCGTCAGTGCGGTTGCCGTAGATTGTCAACTGATTGAGAGCATCAGTGAGAGCGTCATATTCAGCATCTGTAAGGGTTACATCTGCTGCGCCAAGATTTTCTGCGATGCGTGCGTCACTACGCATACCCGGGATGGGCACAATATAAGGACGGTGCATGACCCATGCGAGAGAAATCTGAGCGGGAGTGCATCCTTTTTCCTCGGCATATTTTTTCACGAGGTCGATCACAGGCTGATTTGCAGCTACATTCTCAGGTTTATAGCGTGAAATTACGCGGCGGATGTCGTCCCCTTCGTATGTGTTCTGCGCCGTATATTTACCACTGAGAAGACCGCCTGCCATCGGTGAGTAAGCGACAAAGCCGATGCCCAATTCACCGCATAATGGAATTACATCTTTTTCCCACTGACGAGCCATCATAGAGTATTCACTTTGCACGGCTGTGAGCGGTGTTACTGCATGAGCCGTGCGTATCTGGTCGGCAGTTGCTTCCGACACACCCCACGACAGGATTTTACCCTCACGGATAAGTTCACCGAACCAGTCTGCCATCTCAGCCGGGTCAGCTTCCGCCGGAACACGGTGTGCATAGTAGATGTCAATATGGTCAG
>CAZWJO010000149.1:0-7258 GCA_964634905.1 uncultured Sangeribacter sp. | reverse complement strand
TCTTGTTCATTTGGGGAATTTCCGTCTTCATGGATAATAGGATTCACTTTGTCAGCGTTATCTTATTAGAAACTCAACTTTCGCAAGCTCTATAATCTAACGCAGAGGCCACAAAGGGGCAGAGATTATACGTTTTGCGTGGTGCGTGTGTTATTCTATTTTTTTGCCTACTTGGCGGCCCCATTGTGCAAGACTGAGGATATTCGGGATTATGGTTTGTCCGATTTTTGTAATCTTAAAAGATGGAATGGGGGTTGTACGTTTCGATTTCAACGGTCATGGCAATAGTGATGGTGATTTCCAATATATGGATGCACTCAACATTCAGGATGATCTCAAAAAAGTAGTAGAATGGACAAGAGACCAAAGGTTTACCAAAAACATATCATTAGTGGGACACTCCTTAGGTGGGAGCGTCATAGGGATGGTTGCTTCTGAATTAGGAGATAAGGTGATTAAATCAGTTGTGCTTATAGCTTCAGGCGGAGTAGCGCCAGATTTGATGCTGATGGGAAATTTCTTCGGAATCAAGTTTGACCCATGGAATATACCTGAATATATCGAACTTGGCGACGGCAAGAGATTAGGAAAGAACTATATGGAGACTTTGATGGAAAACCAATCGCATATAAAGCACGTTATATTTGTAAATTTTTAAGAATTTGTACTATGGAATTTATAACCGAAAACGACAGAATTTATGCGAAGGATTCTTCTGGCAATATAGTTGCGGAAGTTACATTCCCTACAAAAAATGGTGTCTCTACCATAAACCATACTTTTGTGGACAATTCACTGAGAGGACAAGGAGTAGCAGGAAAATTGGTAAAACTCGCTGCAGACAAGATCTTGTCGGATGGCAATAAGATAGCTGCAACTTGCTCTTATGCTGATGCATGGTTTAAACGGCATCCGGAATATGAACTCGTATGCTCTGGTCCGGTTGCCTGTAGGATCGACGGACGAAAATAAGTGTATTCACACTAATGATGGTTCTTACTCAATTTAGTTGTATAAATATTTCTATGGAGAATGGATTTAAAAGGAGATTTGTCTCAGACGCGGATCTTGGGATGCTGTGACGGCTTCGCCGTCAGGCGGATGGGGCGCGGATCTCGCCTTCGGCGGAGAGTTGCGTTGTACGTTTTACGTTTTGCGTTTTGCGAATTCGGGACGGTATTTTGGTCGCTGTGCGTGGCTTCGCCGCAGCCGAATGGGTTGTGGATGCGAAGCTTCGGGAATTTCAACTAAAGTGGGTAAGAACCACCAAAATCAGGAAAATACAATATGGAGGATCTAAAAATTGAACTTTCGTCTTTAGCAGATATTCTTCATAAGGAAAAATGCTCTTGTGTTATTAGGAAGAATAATAAAGTATCATCGTTTTATCAACGAGGCGTAAAAGACCTATTTTGTCTGCTTAAATCCTCCGATGCAGAACTTTCGGATGCTCTTGTTGCAGATAAAGTAGTCGGAAAAGGGGCGGCGGCATTGATGATTCTTGGAGGCGTAAAAGCTGTTTATGCAGATGTTATAAGTAACCCCGCACTCAATCTGTTGAGTGATGCGCATGTAACTGTCGAGTATGCAAAACTCGTTCCCAATATCATTAACAGAGCTGGCACAGGAATATGTCCGGTTGAAAAATTGTGTAAAAACTGCACTACTGCTGCTGACTGTCTGCCACTTATTAATGAATTTACTCAACTTTCTTAAGCTCGTAATTAGCTCACGCAAAGGCGCAAAGGGATTCCGATTGCCACCTATTGCTTCAGCAGGGAGCAAAGAGCGCAAAGGCTCCCTCGCTTCGCTCCGCATCGCGTGAATGAGGCAGCCTCGGAAAAAATTGATTCTCATTGTAATTCAGAAACACATCTTTCGTAGTTGTTTGAAAGGCAGATTAGTTCTTTGATGGATGCATAGTCTCGGATATTTCCTTTCAAACGGGATTTGCCTCACGCCATTGTTTAGCAGTCATACCGAACATCGCTACATTCAACACATCGGCTTCATTAGCGTATATAATGCTCGCTTGTGCCTTAGTAACCTCTGCCGGAATAAGGTTTTGCTTGATGGCATCAGTGTGTATGCGGTAGTTAATCTTCGACAACTCTCGCTTCGCTGACCACCCTAACGCTTTTTGTTCTTCCTCTTTGAGTCGTTGAAATTCCTTGACTATATACAACTCAAACTCAACGGAAATCCAACTCGCAAACTTGAATGCAATATCCTTGTGTGCATAAGTGCCGCCGTATCTTCCAGATTTGGAAATCAACCCTATTGCATTAGTAGTTTCAATCCATTTTTTTGGGGACAGGGTAAATGCATTTAAGCCAGCCTCCTTTTTAAACCCCTCGAATTCGAGGGGTTTAAATTCGGGATTATTAAGACATTCCCAAATACCAAGAAACTCAATAGTATTGCGATTACTTATCCAATTACCTATAACAGCATTCGGATCTTCACTCTTATGACGAGCTAAATCGGTTATCGAAACATAATCCTCACCATCAACATTGATAGTTGAACAATTAGATTCAGTAATGTGTTTTGTCATAAGATAATACTAACCCAATAATAAAAAAGATATGGGAAATCCAATGTTCGACATTCCTTACGGATTGTATATCGTGACCGCAAATGTAGACGGACGCGATAACGGATGTGTATCAAATACACTCCAGCAAGTGACAGCTACACCGAATCAGGTATCGGTATGCCTCAACAAGTCAAATCTTACAACTGAGATGATTCAAAAGACGGGCTTGTTTACCGCCAGCATCATCAGTCAAAAAGCTGATTTCAGCTTATTTAAGCATTTCGGATTTCAATCCGGACGGGATGTTGACAAATTTAAGGATTTCACTGCATGTAAACGTGTTGCCAACGGAACTATGGCGATTACCGAAGGAACAAATGCCTACATAAGTGTGAAGGTATCACAAACGGTTGATCTTGGAACACATCTTATGTTCATCGGAGAAGTAACTGATATGGATACTATCTCGGATGTTCCATCTGCAACTTACAGTTATTACCAGGAACATATCAAGCCTAAGCCACAACCCATATCTAAAGAGGAAGCCGGCCATACCGTATGGCGTTGCAAAGTATGCGGATATGAGTATATTGGTGATGAGCTCCCTGCAGATTTTACCTGTCCTATCTGCAAGCATCCGGCTTCAGACTTTGAGAAAGTCGAAATCACAGATAACGTATCTGACCATCCCACTAACCAGTATTCCGGTACCAAGACCGAAAAAAATCTTCAGAATGCTTTTGCGGGTGAGAGTATGGCGCGTAATAAATACACCTACTTTGCTTCAGTGGCGAAGAAAAACGGTTTTGAACAGATTGCGGCAATATTCTTGAAGACCGCCGACAATGAAAAAGAACATGCAGAGTTATGGTGCAGGGCTTTGGGAGGTATAAGCCAAGATACTGCCGTCAATCTTCTTCATGCTGCTGATGGAGAGAACTATGAATGGACCGATATGTATGATCGTTTTGCCAAAGAAGCTGATGAAGAAGGTTTCCACCAGTTAGCCGCACAATTCCGTGGAGTTGCAGCAATCGAGAAGCATCACGAGGAGCGCTACCGTGCTTTACTCCGTAACGTAGAGGCTCATGAAGTCTTCCGCAAAGCAGGCGTGACAGTTTGGGAATGTCGAAACTGTGGACATATATGTGTCGGAACTGAGGCACCGGAAGTATGCCCGATATGCTTCTATCCTCAGAGTTATTTCGAAGTGAATGCCGAGAATTACTAAAAAGACCTTATAACTCAACTTTCGCAGGCTCAAGTTGAAGGTTTGATGATTTCGCAGGAAGCTTCGGTTGTTTTCCATGTGTCGAAACCATCAAAATGATTCTTATATCTTTTTCATCCTTTGATAGTGTTTGAATTTTGATTGTATGCTTTGGCTACGCATTTCCATTCGCCATCCAGTTTGAGCAAGAGAAGAAAATCAGTGAAATCAATGCGACCACCCCACCCTTCTTCAAGCACACGCACTACGGCTACCGTTTCTTCTACAGCAAGGACATCTATACGGGCCTTGAAATTGTCGCCTGCGCCTACAGTGTCAACATTATGATAGAACTGTTCGATTGAGCCATGCTCAAGAGTGCCGTCGAGTATACCGAAAAGGACGGCATCATCGGTGAATAGTGTCTTGGCAAACTCGCTATTGCCTTCTGCGACACTCTTTACAAACTTTTCGGCAGCGTTTGCCACTGCTTCATATTCTTTAATCTCACTTCTCATAATTATTTAATTTAAGTTTCGCAAGCTCAACTTAAGGGTTAGAGGTTAAGTGGTTAATAGGTTATATCTGCCATAACCTTCAACTTGAGCAGGCGAAAGTTGAATATTTGATTTTAGTTTCTTTTTCGAGTGCAAAATTAATCATATATTATCATTATGTCAAGTACCGAAAAATTTTTCATATACCGAAAATTTTTTCGGTATTCTGATTTCCAATAATATTTATTAATTTTGCACTCAAAAAAATTATAGGTAATTATTCAAATTTTTAGCATACTTTCATAAATGCATTTCCGCTTGAATATAAGCGAGAATGAAATTGCTTTAGCTTGAGCGTAGCTAATTATGAATTATGCATTATGAATTATGCATTAGAGATATATGGCATACGAAAAGAAAATACCGGTAGATTTAGATTGTCCGCTAAGGCTGACAATGAGTCTTATAGAATCAAAATGGAAGTCGTGCATCTTGGATGAGCTCCGTAGCGGGGATCCGATGCGTCCGAATGAGATACATAAATGTCTGCCGGAGGCTGCTCCTCGTGTACTCGACATACAGTTGAAAGAGATGGTTGAAGACGGATTGGTAGCTAAAACCATCTTCCCTGAACTTCCACCCCGCTCCGAATATCAAATCACAGAACTTGGCAAAACCCTCCTCCCCATCATCGACTCAATGCTGAAATGGGGACAAGAGCATTTTAATATATTTGAAGAGAAATATAAAAAGTAATTCAATTTTCGATTTTAGGCTACTATCTCTTAGATTTTTATCTGTTTTTCTCCAATTTGCCAAATTATTTTTTAATCATCACATAAATGAAACATTTAAGCTTACTTTTTCTAATGGCAGTGAGTGTCCTTTCTTCTATGGCGGGACGCACACTTTATAATGTAGTCGATTTTGGAGCTAAGGGAGATGGAGTCACTTTAGATTCTCCTGCCATCAATCAAGCTATTGAAGAAGCTGTTAAAGCTGGAGGTGGTGAAATATATCTTCCTGCCGGAACCTATCTGTGCGGAAGCATTCGTCTGCAATCGAATATTCATCTGCATCTTGCTGCCGGATGCACCATACTTGCCGCTCCTGCTAAAATGAAAGCATACGATGAGAGCGAATCTTTCGGTGGTTTCCCGGAATACCAGGACGGAGGCCACACTTACTTTCATAATTCTCTTATTTGGGCAGAAGGACAGGAAAATATAAGTATCACTGGACATGGAATGATTGATGGACAGGGTTTGACAAAAAAAGACACTGAACGCGCTGGAAATGTTCAAGGAGGGTCAATCGGAACCGGAGATAAAGCCATAGCTCTGAAACTGTGTCGGAATATCACTATTCGCGACCTCACCATCTTTCGAGGAGGACATTTTGCAATAATTGTGACTGGTTGTGAACGAGGAGTAATCGACAATGTCACTATTGACACGAACAGAGACGGAATGGACATAGATTGCTGCAAATACCTGTCGATAAGCAATTGCCGTGTGAATACTCCAAGTGATGATGCCATTGTCCTCAAAAGCTCATACGCACTGAAACGCCCTGTGCTTTGCGAACACATTTCTGTCACAAACTGCCACATCACAGGATATAAATGCGGCTCATTCCTTTCAGGAGAAGATATTCCTGAGAAGGTAGGTTGGGTTTGCGGCCGGTTTAAATTGGGTACTGAATCTAATGGTGGTTATCGCGACATCACTCTTTCCAACTGCACATTCAACTATTCAAGCGGATTGGCATTTGAGGAAGTAGACCAGGGGATTATGGAAAACATTTCAGTCAGCAATGTGACGATGAACCATGTGCATCATTATCCGATTTACATTACGACTGGATGCCGCAACCGTGGACCAAAAGAAGTGACTCGTAATTCTTCAGCCTGCGACATTCAGTTATCAAATATCATAGCACAAGATTGCGACTCTCTTTGCTCCATCATTGTGACTGGAATGCCTGAAGAACCAGTAAGGGGTATTTGGCTCAACAACATTCGTCTGCACTATAGGGGCGGAATGAAAGCTCTTGAAAATCCGAGAGCTTACAGAGAGCAAGGCACTAACTATCCTGAACCAAAATTTGCAGGTCCTACGCCGGCTTACGGGTTATATGGGCGTCATGTGGATGGACTTTATGTCAATGACTTGACTTTCACTTACGACCGTCCCGACCAGCGCCCTGCTGTAGTATTGGACGATGTCAACGATGCTGTAATCCGCGGGCTCCGCGCTCCTGTAGAATCAGGAGTGAAGCAAATAGAGACCTATGACTGCTCCAACATAAAGATTTTTGAATAGAAGTTACTCAACTTTCGCAAGTTCTCAAAATCTCACTCAGAGGCGCAGGCATAGTGTTTGATGGAGCGATATTCATTAGGAGAGACACCGAGATGCTCACGTACGTATCGACAGAAAAACGAAAGAGATGAGAAGTTGAGTTGGACGCTGATTTCCTTTACACTCTTTTTTGAATTTTTCAGTAGGTTGGCAATCTCATTGACGGTCTTTTCTGTGATCCATTCCATAGGCTTTTTTCCACTTGTACGCCGAATGACTGTTGATAGGTATTTGGGAGTTTTGTTAAGGTGTCCGGCATACCACTTAACGCTGCGAGGAGTTGGATAGGTACTGTTCAGAAGGTTGAAGAAGGCTTCTGAAAGAGTCTCAGGCGACTGCATAAAGTTATTAGCATCAATTTCTTCAGTCGCAGTTCCAATCATGGCAGAAATGCGGTAAACCATTGCTTGTATGAGACAACGTACATAGTCGTTGTAGAACAAAACTCCACATGCCGGCAAGCGTTGGCAAAGATACTGGAAATCTATCGACAAATCCTCAATTTCAACATTCGTGAATGTATGCTTACCATTAGATCTGAACTGCTGAAACATTGACCAAATGATTGCGGAGTTAGGGAATATTTCCGAATTAAGTCTCTTTGACATGCAAAACATCATGAAACGGAAATCGTGACTGAACATTGTAT